>JBIIHS010000058.1:0-8643 GCA_044235515.1 Chitinophagaceae bacterium
AGCTATTGTTTTAGAAGGTTACGCGAAGGCTTACACCCAATCTTTTTGAAGAAGGAGCCGTCATCAGTTCAAACCCACGGGCAAAACTGTTTACACCCAGCGTAGAAGTCTCAGGATCGAAGTTTGTATACTTAGGGAAGCTGGGGGCATTATACCACAGGTTCTGACCACTTACAGTAAGTGAAGCAGCTCCGAATGGTGTTTTGCTGAGCAAAGAGGCGGGTACTGAATAAGAAAGTGATAACTCGCGAAGACGAATAACAGTAGCATCCCATACACCGAACTCATCGGCAGATACCAGACGATTGTTAAAGAACACGTCCGATACAGAGATCTGTACGTTATTAGGCTCACCTTGCTGGTTCACTCCGGGGATCACCCACATTTGCTGACGATCGATCTCTGTGTCTTTCGATACACCACGAGATAAGAGAATCAGCGGCGTCATGGCAAAAATGTCTCCACCACGAGAGTAATCAACTTGGGCACGAAGGCTAAATCCTTTGTAAGAAAGATTCGTGATACCACTCATTTGGAAGTCGGGATTCACATCTCCAATTACACCAAGAGTAGGATCAACAATGTAGTTACCATCAGGTCCGACGATAGGCTGGTTTCCTTTGTTGGGGTCACGAGCCACCTTAGATCCATATAACAAACCAAGCGGTCTGTTGGGGAAGGCAAATACACCCAGGTCGCTATATCCGGCCAAACCGATCTGCTGAATCTCAGCAGGAAAATCGTAAGCGCGGTTGCGATTAAGGGTAAAGTTGGTGTTTACATCCCACACCAGATCTTTTTTGCGCACCAGGGTTACACCCAGTCCCAGCTCAATACCCTTATTCTCAACAGTAGCGGCATTGATACTTTGAACAGTGTATCCAGAGGCAGGATCGAGGTCCTTATCGAGGATCTGATTAGGGTTAACACGACGATATAAAGTAAGATCTACGTTAACACGGTTGTTGATCATACGACCTTCAATACCCACCTCGAGTTCTTTAGACAACTCGGGGAGAAGTGTTGGATTGGGACGACGACCACCGAGCGTATTGGAGTTAACTACGGTTCCCTGCTGGCTAACAAAACGGTTGGCTTGAATACCCAATACAGCACGTGTCTGGTAAGCATCCCCGAAAGAGGCACTAGTAGAATAACCGGCACGTACTTTCAGATAGTTGACCACTTTGCTATTGCGTAAGGCATCAATGGCCTGAGTAGGAATAAATGAAGCCGATACGTTGGGGTACAGCTTGCTTCTGTTCTCTGACTCGAACTTAGAAGACCAGTCATTTCTAGCTCCTACGTTCAGATACAGATAATCCTTGTAGCCCACTGAAGCAAACCCGAAGGCACCGAGCAGCATTTGCTCCACTACATAGTCGAGGTCTGCACCAGAGTCGCCCACTTTGTTCTGAACAATAAAGTTGGAGTGGTCAAAGAGGTCAAATACCAGCTGTTGAGAGCTAAACTGACCAAATTGCTTGTAATTATTAATGTAAGCATTGGCACCTGCCTCGAAGTTCAAGGTCCAATCATCATTCAAACGACGATTGTAGCTGGCCAACATAGAGTGGTCCCAAATGGCACGATTCACAGAGGTAGTGCGATAGAATCCAAGAGGAAACTCGGCAGCGCCCTTGTTGTGCTCATGAATATGTTGCTCGGCGTAGTTATCGAAACCTACTTTATAAGTCAGGTTAAAATTCTTAGCCAAGTCGTAGCGCAACTGAATGTTACCGTAAGCACGATTGGTCATTTGCTTTACGCGAGAGTTAGCTACGGTCCAACGGGGGTTGGTAATATCATTACCGGCACGATAGTATACAGAAGAACCATCGGCAGGATTCTGATAAGGCCAGTTCATCAGGTCTACTGAAGTAGGCGTGTAGATCAGATCTCCGAATACGGATACACCATTATCGGATCCACTACCGGTACTACTGGCAGTAGGAGGCGTTTTAAAATCGGTCGTTACAAAGTTGATAGAAGAAGTCAGCGTAAATTTGTTAGTCAATTTAGCTGTACCACCCACACCGAA
The DNA here is from genome assembly GCA_044235515.1 of Chitinophagaceae bacterium. Taxonomy (GTDB): domain Bacteria; phylum Bacteroidota; class Bacteroidia; order Chitinophagales; family Chitinophagaceae; genus JJ008. The sequence goes on from JBIIHS010000058.1 coordinate 2,042, forward strand.
TGTGTTTCTTACTACATCATTACCAGGAGTAAATCCTTTATCATTAAGGGTAGAGAAGTTGGCATTGAAAGCAGCGCCTGGACCACCACCATTGATGTTGATACCGGTGTTGCTAATAATACCTGTTCTAAAGAAATTCTTTACAGAGGGATAGAATTTGAAATCATATTTAGCGCCCACCAATTCAGGGAAGGCTCCGCGCAAAGCAGGTCTGTCATAAGGATGAGGCAGCTGCATGGGAGGATTGGTGAAAGCGATAGAAGCCCAGTTACTAAAGAAGTTTCCGATCGCGTTATTAAATCCGTTACCATACTGAGTAGTGTACTCTGGTAAGTTGGCCACCTCGTTAGTAAATACAGACTGGTTTACCGTGATCTCGGTCTTCTTACGACCGGTTCTTTGAACACCACCGTTCTTGGTAGTGATCAACACCACCCCGTTACGACCTAATGATCCGTACTGGGTGGTAGCACTCAACCCTTTCAATACGTTGATGCTCTCGATATTGTTAGGATCGATATCAAAAAAGCGGCTTCCGGTTTGGTTACCATAAAGGAAGCTTCCTTGAGTGTTGGTAGAACCGTCGAAGGGAACTCCGTCAACAACGAAGAGCGGCTGTGAATTACCGCTGATGGTAGACACACCACGAATAGTGATGTTGGTTCCCGATCCGGAAATACCACTACTATTAAGAATGTTAACGCCGGGAGCCTTACCCTGCAACAAACGCATGGGGTCGCCCTCAGGACGAAGCTCCAACTGCTTTTTGTCGACAGTGGCCACCGAATAACCAAGCGCTTTTTTCTCACGCTTGATACCCAGCGAGGTTACTACTACTTCAGAGATGGTCTCGGCAGAAGCGGCCAAGGTTACCTTAGCGGCATTACCAGCGGTCAATTCCTGCGCGGCATATCCCACACTAGAAAAGACCAGCACAGTACCCGCATTAGGCACGGACAGCGAGTAATTACCCTGCGCATCCGTTGAGGTACCATTCTTCCGATTGTTTTTCTGCACAATGGAGACACCAGAAACAGGTGCTCCCTTTTCATCAATGACCTTTCCGGTAATAACTTGTTGTGCAGACAACAAGCCTCCCATAAAAAGGCAGATGAAAAGCAACGATAGATTCTTGCTCATTGTTAAAGGGTTAAAGTTGGTATGTTTTCAGATTTTAAATGTAAGCCGAAAGTTTCATATTTCCTTAACATATTCGATAAAAAAAATTTAAACAGCTGATTTTCAGCTTTTTAAACTTGATAGATATTTTTTCGTAGTGCCAAATACAATAAAACGCTTATTTAATAGTAGTACACGAAATCTACCTTTACCGAAATGTTAAGACAATGTCAATTCCAACTCCGCTGCACTGGACATTAAAAGAAGGTAGGTTCTACAGGGTCTTTCAGTTCGAAAGCTATGCCAAAACCATTGCGTTTGTTAATAAAGTAGCGGCCCTTGCCGAAAAACTAGATCATCACCCTGATATGTTGGTTGGTTATAATAAAGTGGAGTGCAGCATCTCGAGTCATAGTGCCGGCGGAGTCACCACACAATGCGTGGAATTCTGTGAAGGTGTCAACGCAATGCCGTAAGGGCTTCTTCCAAGCGGTCCAGATCTTGCTGGGAATTGAACGCTTGTATGGAATAACGAACAAAGACCCGGTCGCCTTGACGCATAACCGGAATCTCTATCTTGAATTCATTGTATAAGCGAGACTTCAATAGTTCGGGCTCTCGGGTTCGAAAAGGGATACTGAATAACTGCCGAACAAAAAAATCATCTAGGGGTAAGAGCGGTTCCGTGCCGGCCAGCTCGCAGAATCGCATCGCGTTCTGTAAGACCAGTTGTCGGCACTTCGCAGTCACCTCGTCCCAGTTATTCTCCTTCATAAAACTAATGGCAGCGGGAATACAACAAAAAGCAGAGAAATCTCGAGTACCCTGTTGCTGATGATAGTCCAAGAACAAAGAGTGAGATGGCTTATCCGCTTTGTACCCCCAACTGATCACCAATGGATCGAATAAAGATTGATACTCCTTTCGCACATACAGGAAACTACTTCCCTTGGGTGTCATCATCCACTTGTGGCAAGCCCCTGTATAGATATCCGCATCGAGGCTCCGTAAACTAAGCGGTGCCTGTGCAGGCGCATGCGCCCCATCAATGAATGTCATGATACCAAGTTGCTTCGCAGCGTCTATCACTTTCTCTACCGGAAAACGAATGCCGGTAGAGCTGGTAATATGACTTAGAAAAATTAGCTTGGTTCTTTTGGTGACACCGGCCATCAATTGCTCAATAAAATCTTCCTGACTTTGTAAGGGTAAGCGGATAGGCTGTTTTACATAGCGCGCTCCCGCCTTATCACAATAATATTGCCAGGTACGATCGCAGGCACCATATTCCAATTCGGTAGTGAGCACTTCATCGCCTTTCCCTAATGCGAAACTCTTGGCAATGACATTAACGGCATAGGAAGGATTAGTCACGAATACCAGGTCGTCCGCATCGGCATCGAGATACTCTCCAAGGGCCTTACGAGCCATTTCGACATACTGCAAACCGGTAGTAGTTATAAATTGTACGGGTCCTTGCTCTAGCTCCAATTGAAATTGTTGGTAGCGCTCAAAGACAGGACGCGGACAAGCGCCGAACGAACCAAAGTTCAAATAAGTAATGTCGGGGCGGAGTAAGAACTGGTCTTTCAGTAAAGAGGTAGACATGTTAAGTCTATTAAATTAGTTACTGCTTGGAGCTTCAGATATCGTAGTTGCCTTCTCAAAGGCGTCATCATATTCCGCCCGCAGCGTATTCATCCACCGATCCCAAAATAAAAAATAAAGCCCGTAGTTCCCCTTGAAATATTTATGATGTTGATTATGGCTTACCGAGGTGTTGATCCAGCGACCAAAAAAACTGGTATTAAAGCCCTTGGGATACAATTCCCAGCCCAAATGGCCATAGACATTGTATAGGATCGATAAGAGAAAGAAGAGGATGATATGGGTAGTATGTACTGGGATCGTAAAAATAAAAACAGCAAATATCCCCACCTCTATAATGGCCTCCAGCGGATGAAAGGCATACGCCGCCCAGGGAGAGGGATTGGTAGACTGATGATGCACCAAATGAAAATACCGGAACAGACGAGGATGATGCATAAGCCGATGCGTCCAATAAAAATAAGTGTCATGCATCAGGAACATGACCGGAAAGATCCCAACATAATACCACCAACCCCGCTCAGCAATGGTATTATATAAGGTCGTATACGGACGGACGGACGGGTTAAATATCAACAGCAAGGGGATCAACCCGAAGATCATAATGGTAAGAATCGAGTAAAAGATCTCGCGACGATAATCGCTTAACGCAGGAAAAGTTCGCTGTATTTTCTTTTGTGCGATACGGGAACGCAGCAGCACATAAAAAAGTAAGAAAGCTAAGCCGGCAACCATAAAATATCGGCTACCCACTCGTTCCAGTATGTACCAATATCGTTCGATCCATGGATTCAAGACTATAAAAGTATCGCATTTACCGTTGAGGTCTACTCTTCGATTGTATTACTCTGTTTCCTTTTGAACATACGCTCATCACCGCCTTTACGATCAACCGCAACTCTACTTTTTTCTCGGGCTTCTTATGGTCCCTTAAAACGTAGGTGAGTCCATTGCGAAGCGCACCCTTGGTCACCTTGGTATCGAAAGGGAGGGGTCGGATTGGGCAAAAAGACCAAAAACATAGAAAAAGGCAAGCAGATAAATAGGATATATTACTGGCGGCGCTGCCTGAATTTGAAGGAAGATTTTTTGTCAAATAATTGTAAAAAGAAAAGTTTTTAAAAATTTATATTTATAACATATTAATTATCAACATTTTAATTTTTTTTCGCCCCAATTCCTTCAACCTCAACAGATGCAGCATTTTTTCACCCAAATTCATCTTTAGTTGTTAATAAATGCTGAATTTTGCACGGCGGCAGGGTAACAGATGACGCCTTGCAACATATAGCAGAATCAACCCTGCTTTAATTAGCTCGTTTTCAATAATTAGTGTTTTATAAATTTTAAACTTCAATCAGCATGAGAAAACTGTTGTTACTCCTGATGTGTGTTTCCATCAGTGCTTCACAGCTTTTCGCACAAGGAAAAGCCGTGAATGGAAAAGTGACCGATGAAAAAGATGGATCTCCCCTTAGCGGAGTTTCCGTTGTGGTCAAGGGAACCAGTGTAGGTGCTGCTACCGGCAAAGACGGTTCATTTAGTTTGAATCTGCCCGCCGGAGCCAAAACCCTGGTATTCTCTTTTATTGATTACACCACCCTAGAAGTGGCTGTAGGCAATCAAACTAATTTTAACGTATCGCTTACCAGCGAAGAGAGAACCATCTCAGAAGTGGTAGTAGTAGGGTATGGTACGCAAAAGAAAAAGGCCGTAACCTCTGCTATCGGTAAAATTGACCCCACCCCCATTGCTGACCTGGTAACACCTAGTATCGACCGTCAATTGGCAGGTCGTACCGCTGGTATTCAGGTTACCACCTCTACTGGTCTGGTCAACGTAGCCCCCCGTATTCGTATCCGGGGTGTCAACTCTATCAACGGAGCGCGTAGCCCGCTGATCGTAGTAGATGGAACCCCTGTTATCGACGGAGGTTTCTCCGGCGTAGCCAACACCAATACTTTATCGGATATCAACCCTGCCGACATTGAGTCTGTAGAGGTACTAAAGGATGGTGCCGCTGCCGCGATCTACGGTTCCCGCGCTGCCAATGGCGTTTTATTGATCACTACCCGTAAAGGAAAATCTGGCCGCTCTAATGTTAATTATAGCGCCACCTTCGGTTTCTCAAATCCTTACAACACGTTCGACCTGCTCAACGCCCAAGAGTTTGTAACTATCGCCAACGAAAAGTTCACCAACTCTGGCGCTGCCGCGCAGGCCTTTATGAATAGTCAGAACACCAACACAGATTGGCAAGATTTTATCTATAACAAAAACGCCAGCTCTCAGATCCATAACCTGAGTGTGGATGGTGGTAACGACCGTACCAACTACTTCTTCTCGCTTAACTATGCGAATCAAGAAGGATTGGTCATTACCAACAATGTGCAGCGTTATGCCATTCGCGCCAACCTGTCTCACAAGGTGAACAAATGGTTTACCATTACTAACAACATTACCTTATCACGCACAGAGGACAACGACCAGAACAATGGTGGTAATGCCCTTTCAGGTGCCGTAGCCGCCACGCTTCGTGCTTTACCCAACGTGCGCATTTACGACCCTGCCCTTACCCAATTCGACGGCTTCAACATTTTGGCCGACGGTTCTGCCCTGGGCCGCGATGCTAACCTGCGTGCGATCGAGAATAACTACTCGAACATTGGTTTTGTGTTGATGAAAAACAGATTCAACTCGATCAAGCATCGTATCCTCAATAACCTTACTGCCGACATCAAGCCTTTCAGCTGGATGACCTTTACTTCTAAGATTGGAGTTGACTATGCCACGGGTGTAGACTTTCAAGGTCTCGACAGTCGTCATGGTGATGGTCGTGGTGTAACCGGTTCTGCCTTTAACCAAAGTCTTAACAATACGCGTTGGGTATGGCAGAACTATGTTAACCTTAACAAGACCTTTGGTAAGCACACAGTGAGTGGAACACTGGGTACCGAATTTCAAAATGAGGTATTCAATTCCTTCTCTGGTTCGGGACGTACGCTGGCCGATAATTTCTTTATGCAGAATAACCTGATCAGCGGTAGTGCCGTTACCCAATTGAGTGGTGGTGGTTATACCGAAGGTCCTGGATTCGTAGCCTATTTAGGTCGTGTCACCTACGACTTCAACAACAAATATTTCTTCCAGGTATCACTGCGTCGTGATGGACTTTCTCGCTTTGCTCCTGATAATCGCTTCGGTACTTTCCCTGGTCTTTCAGCCAGCTGGAGAATTTCTGAAGAAGATTTCTGGAAGAATTCAAAAATGCTGAGCTTCTTCGACGAAGCCAAGATTCGTGCCTCTTGGGCTAAAGTGGGTAACGACCAGATCGCCGGCGGTCTGTTCCCTTATCTGAGCCTTTACGGTCTGGCTCCTTATGGTGGTCTTAGTGGTATCGCCGTTTCTTCGGTGGGTAATGCCGGACTCAACTGGGAGACCAACGAAAAATATAACGTGGGTGTCGATCTCAGCTTCCTCGATGGTCGCATGAGCTTTACATTCGATTGGTTCAAGAATATGAATAACGGACTGGTATTGGCCGCTCCGCTGCCCGTATCATTCGGGGTACCCGGTAACTCTATCTTCCGTAACATCGGCGACATGGAGAACAAGGGTATCGAATTGACCTTAGCCGGAACCCTGGTTCGCAATAAGAACTTCAGCTGGGATATGAACCTGAACTTTACACAAGTAAAGAACGAGGTTAAATCGCTTTATCTGAATCAGGACGTACCTGGTGCTTACAACATCTTGCGTGTAGGTGAGCCTATCAACGCATTATATGGATACCGTTTTGCCGGTGTAAACAGCGGTAATGGTAACCCAATGTACTTTAAAGCCGACGGTTCCCTTATTCAGGGTAACATCGCTAC
>JBIIHS010000233.1:0-2555 GCA_044235515.1 Chitinophagaceae bacterium
ATAATTCTGCGAATCCGAAAAATGCCAGGCCGTGCCTCTTACCAGGGAATCGCTTATTTGCAGCTCAAACTCTAAGTTATACACCGGAAAGCAGCCGCTGGGAGCCATCACTAATCTGCCCTTCCATTGACCGGACAAGTCCTGAGCCGATAGGGTAGTCAGCAATAGGCTCCAACCTATAAAGAATAGAAAAATCCGGGACATGTCCCGAAGATAACAAAAGGAAAATTATGGGGTAGGTCGAAATAAAAATCGAAAGACAGCATTTTTTTTATCTGTCGAAAGCACTTGCAAGCGATGTTGTTGCTTACCCGTTTCTATGATCATCAGGGCTGTATTGGGGGGGATCCGCCCCAGGTTGTCGGCCACAAATGTCAATTCCTGTACATCTCGACTTTCATCCACTTTAATGCTCAGTTGCAGCGGCGTCGTGCTCAGTCTTTTTTGAGATAACACTACTTCGCCATTCAGAAAAACAGATAGGGTGTCTCCATCGATCTCCCCATTGTCGTAAATAGAGATGTTCACTTGATTGGTCGTGACAATTATTTCTTTGACCAATTCGTTCTGACGGTTATTATTGACCGGGGTCGGTGCAATTTTGGGTGTAGCCGATTGGGTAAGAACCGAGGCCGATGTTACGTCGGCCGAGGGGAGCTCCTCTGCAGTTGAGCCCACTGTTCTTCCAGACTCCGTCGAAGAACTAGACGCTGCCGTTTGAACCGGTTTCCGATTGGAACTGCTACTGCTGGAAGGCTTTTTAAGTGCGGTATTCGAATTGTATTTTGGGATGGGCTTACTCGAACTCGCCGTTGCCGAATTGGTTAATTTATTTTTGGCAGGGGGCGCTTCGTTAAAGAAAACTTTTTTTGATGCTGTGGTGCTGCTCAAGAAAGGCTCATTATAAAAGTCGGATACCGATACCCTGCGCAAAAAGACAGTCCCCCCTCCGCAATCGCCCCCTTTTTTGAAATTATCTCCACCCGTTTCATATTGACTGGTAAAACGCCCTTCCAGGAATTCTTCTTTTCCGGATCGATTATACGACAGTAAATAGTTCATCAAGCAGCTCGTGGAACCCTCCGCGGACCTGACCTCGACGGTCTTGATCTCTTGAATCGAAATAGAAAGGTGCTTATTATCGGTATGTCCGGTCAGGGTTGCTTTACCATAATATTCGGTATTAAGATATGAATACGTTACACCGGTTAGTTCCCCATTATTCTCCTTTACCTGGATTTCGATCTTATAGTGACTTCGATCCTTAGTAATAAAGTAGCCCTTCCATATACCGGTCAGTTGTTGACCCAAAGAGCAAAAGGTCAATCCTAAGAAAATAGGGGTGGTCAGAAATTTACGGTAGTTCATAACGGTCTGTACAAATGTAGGGTAATGGAGCATTTTTTGTATAAATGCCCGTTTCCCCAAAGCAATTTTAACAAGCTTTTGAGCAAGGTCTTCAATTGGCCTTATTTTGTTAAATTTGCAGGCCTTGCCTAAAGCAATTTGCATGATAAACATAAAATTTCCGGACGGAGCCATACGACAATACGAAAAGGGTATATCGGCGCTTGCCATAGCGCGCTCTATCTCAGAAGGCTTAGCCAAAAAGGTACTAGCCGCTTCGGTAAATGGGGTGGTACAAGATGCGCATCGTCCTTTGGACAAGGATGCCTCTTTGCAATTGCTTACGTGGAACGATGCCGATGCAAAATCTACTTTTTGGCATTCCTCCGCACACTTGTTGGCAGAGGCCGTAGAGGCGCAATTTCCCGGCGTCAAATTTTGGGTGGGTCCTGCCGTCGAACAAGGTTTCTATTATGACATGGACCTGGGTGACCGAAAGATCAGCGAGGAAGACTTGATCTTGATAGAAAAAAAGATGGCTGAGTTGGCAAAAAAGGACAGTTCCTTTGAGCGCATTGAGATCGGTAAGCAAGAGGCCATCCGTTATTTCTCGGAGAAAGGAGATGAATACAAATTGGACCTGTTGCAGGGACTCACTGACGGAGAGATCACTTTTTATAAGCAAGGGGCATTTACCGACCTATGTCGGGGTCCACATATTCCCAGTACGGCCGCGATCAAAGCCATCAAACTTACCAGTTTGGCGGGAGCCTATTGGAAAGGCAACGAGAAAAATAAAATGCTTACCCGTATTTACGGGATCAGTTTTCCTACGCAAAAAGAACTCGACGACTACCTCTTAATGCTTGAGGAAGCCAAGAAACGAGATCATAGAAAGTTGGGAAAAGAATTGGGTATCTACACCATGGATGATGATGTGGGGCCCGGATTACCGTTGTGGTTGCCCAATGGCACGATCCTGATCGAGGAACTCGAGCGGTTGGCAAAGGAGACCGAGACCGCAGCCGGTTATAAGAGAGTAGTTACACCGCATATCGCAAAGGAGAGTATGTATTTGACCAGCGGTCATTTGCCATACTATGCCGATAGTATGTTCCCTCCCATGGAGATGGATGGAGAAAAATACTACCTAAAGGCCATGAACTGCCCGCATCACCATAAAATTTTTGATGCCGAACCGAAGAGTT
>JBIIHS010000234.1:0-2533 GCA_044235515.1 Chitinophagaceae bacterium
CCTAACGATCATCTGATGATGCAACTCGGTTATGCGCAGTGGACCGGTGTACCCGATACGATCGCTATGGGCGGCTTTAGTAAAACCGTCAATATTTATTTGATGATGGATTTTCCGTTCAAGAACAATCCCAAATTGAGTGTTGGAATCGGGGCCGGGCTAGGCTCGGATCACTTGATGTTCTCCAAGATCAATATCGGACTTAAAGAGGGCGGTGATGAACTCCCCTTTACCAACGTGCGAGATACCAATCATTTTAAAAAGACCAAGCTGGCCGTAAATTATGTAGAGGCTCCCATTGAACTTCGTTACAGTGCTCAACCAGCCACTGGAAAAGGATTGAAAATAGCGCTGGGCATTAAAGTAGGACAGCTCATCAACGTTCATACCCGCAGCGCCAAATTGCAAAACAGAAATGAGAATCTTATCAATGATTATGTGGTAAAGGAATCGAGTAAACGTTTTATAAATAGTACTCGACTGGCCGGTACCCTTCGCGTAGGGGTAGGTCGATTCTCTGTTTTTTCGAGCTACCAGCTTACGCCCGTCATTCGAGATGGTTTTGGCCCTGCCGTACGAACCTTCTCTACCGGTATTGCCCTGAGTGGCCTTTGATCTCTGCTTCCCTATGATTGATAAGCGGAATAAAATTGAAAACGAGGAGAGAGCTGTTCTGATCGGGCTTATTCAAAAAGAACAAACTGAAACACAGGCGCAGGAATATCTCGATGAATTGGCCTTTCTGGCCACCACCGCCGGTGCCGTTGCCGTAAAGACCTTTACTCAAAAGTTACCCCATCCTGACAGCCGAACCTTTATTGGTAAAGGAAAACTCGAAGAGATTCGACAATATATTAGTGGTAAGAATATTCGCATTGCCATTTTTGATGATGAATTGAGCGGGGCACAGATCAATAATATCGAGAAGGTGTTGAATATAAAGACCATCGACCGCAGTGATCTGATCTTGGATATTTTTGCCCGACGAGCCAAGACCGCACAAGCCAAGGCACAGGTAGAGCTGGCGCAATATCAATACATACTGCCCCGACTGCGGGGAATGTGGAAACACCTGGAACGACTTGGGGGTGGTATTGGTACCCGAGGTCCCGGAGAGACAGAGATCGAAACCGACCGACGGATCGTACGCGATAAGATCTCATTGCTGCGTAAACGTCTAGCCGAGATCGATAAGCAGGCCTTTACCCAACGAAAAGAACGCGGCGAGTTTATTCGCGTAGCCCTGGTTGGCTATACCAACGTAGGTAAATCGACCTTGATGAACGTATTGAGTAAACGAGATGTGTTTGCTGAAAATAAATTGTTTGCCACCCTCGATACCACCACCAGCAAAGTGGTTTATGATAACACCCCTTTTTTACTGAGCGATACCGTCGGATTTATCAGAAAACTACCACACCACCTTGTAGAGAGTTTTAAAAGCACCCTCGACGAAGTACGGGAAGCCGATATTTTACTGCACGTGGTCGACATCTCGCATCCACAATACGAAGAACAAATGGCCGTGGTCAATCAAACCTTGGCCGAACTGGGGGCGCTTGACAAACCCGTTATCACCCTATTTAATAAGATGGATCGCTACCAAGAGTTGACCTTCGATCAATGGCTTGAGGAGAGCACCAAACAGGAGATCCTCAACGACCTGTATCAGCGCTGGCAACACGAGACCGGTGGACGAGCCGTTTTTATTTCCGCTACCGGCAAACAAAATATAGACCAGCTTCGCCAGAGCATCTTGCAACAGGTCAGATCGAGCTATCGTATTCGATATCCTTATAAGACCAATTTTTTTTACGGAGAGTAATTAGCCATGGCCGATACCACAACGCAATGGATAAAAGTAGCGGAGGATCCCCGTGCGCTTTCGTTCAATGCAGAGCAGATCGCTGTCGTGAACATTCAAGGACAATCGTACTGCATAGGACGGTATAAAGATCAACTCTTTGGCTTTGCGTATCGCTGTCCGCACGCCGCAGTCCCCCTGTCGGAGGGCTATATCGACAACCATGGCAACGTCGTATGCCCGCTTCATTTTTATAAGTTCAGTCTGTTGAACGGACGCAATGTAAGTGGCGAAGGCTATTACCTAAAAACCTGGCCCGTCGCCTGTCGGCCCGACGGTGTCTATCTGGGGCTCCCCCCAGAACAAAGCGTAAAAGACCAGACCTGAGTATTCCGAGCTAGTACCAGACCCCCTGGCCCTTAAAAAAAGGGGTGAAGGGACTATTTCGCAAGCGCCAAAATCCCTATTTTTGCTGCCCGCTTTTGGCAGCTTCCTGCCCCGAGCGGCCCGCTGCCGGTAACGGTAGCACACTCCTCCTTAGCTCAGTTGGTTAGAGCATCTGACTGTTAATCAGAGGGTCGCTGGTTCAAGTCCAGCAGGGGGAGCTGAAAATCAAGCAGTTACGAAGATTACTTTGTAGCTGCTTTATTATTTAGAAGCGATTTAGAAGCAAACAGATACCCTCTACTAGTATTGAGATGATGAATTATCCTAGTATACTTCTATTGT
>JBIIHS010000240.1:0-2527 GCA_044235515.1 Chitinophagaceae bacterium
TCTCATCTCCTGTCATTACTTTACCGGATAAACCAATCTCTTCAGCAATTTTTTTAGCCGTTGCCGGGTGATCGCCTGTGATCATAACCAGCCTGATGCCGGCAAGCCTACAACTCTCCATTGCCTCTTTCGTTTCTGGCCTGATCGGATCTTCGAAACCCAGTAGCCCTAAAAAGGTGAATTTAAACCCCGATGGGTGATCTGGAACACGAGTGGTTTCTATCGAGGCACTCGCTACACCCAAGACTCGATATCCCCTTTCGGCCATGGTATGTAGCGCTTTGTGATAATTCACTTCTTCTTGATCGCTCAGATTACAAAGACGAAAGATTGTCTCGGGAGCCCCCTTGGCCGCTACTAATAAGTCGTGTTTTTTTTCAGTTTGCATCACGCGGGTTACCGCCAAGAGATCGTCTTGCAGCGGGTATTCCTTTATTAGCGAAAGATCTACGAAGGTTGAATCCCACCCGGAATAAGCCTCTATGATGGCTACATCCATTGGGTCGACAGACTGTATTTCCGAAGCATGTCTGGCTACACGCAAAAGGGTGCGAAAAGAATCACCGCGTTTCGAAAATGAGGCCCTGTCGAGCCATAGTGTTCCGTCATATAACTGTGCCACCACCATCTTATTTTGGGTGATCGTGCCCGTTTTGTCGGCACACAAGACCGTTGCTGCACCCAACGACTCAATAGCAGAAGGATTTCTTGTCAAGACGTTGTTTTGTGCGATTCGCCAGGCGCCTACTGCCAAAAAAATCGTCATGACCACAGGGAACTCCTCTGGTAAAATGGCCATTGATGCGGATAGGCCATGTAACAGGGCCGCTAAAAAATTTCCTCGGGAAAAAAAATAGGCGAGCACTACAGCAGCACTAATAAAAAAACCGAGCCATAATAATTTTTTGGTCAGTTTAGCCGCCGCTATTTGTAAACCCGACCGTCTTTCTTTGACCTGTTGAACAGCGTGTCCGATCTTTCCCAACTGTGCCTGCACTCCGGTGGCAGAAACAACGGCCACCCCCTTCCCTGAAACGATCATAGAGCCCGCCAATAGCTGGCTTGTTCCCGCTACGGTCTTGTGTACCGAAACAGATTCTCCCGAAACCAGCGACTCATCTGCGTATAAACCCGAAGATTCGAGCAATGTTGCGTCGGCCGCCACTCTATCGCCGGCAGAAAGCAACAACCAATCTCCAGGAACCACCTCTCTGCCCGGGATTCTTTCCGCACGCCCATCTCGTAGTACCAGCGCCCGAGGGGCCGATAAATTTTTTAAGGCTTCCAGCGCGCGTGACGATCGTTGTTTTTGAAAAAAAGTAATGGCAATGATTAATACCATTGCCATTGATAGGACGAGCCCCTCTTGATAATCGCCCAGTACGACATAAAGAGTCGCCGCCCCCACCAATAAAAAAAAGAGAGGCTCACTAAAAACAGAAAGCAAAAATCGCCACCAGCCTCCTTTCTTTTTCTTTTCCAGCTCGTTATATCCCACCTGCTCCAGCCGAACACGCGCCTCTTCTTTGCTTAAACCACCCATGCAGACAAAGTAGGCAAGCCAAAATTAAATTCTTACCTTGTAAGGTCATCATCCTCCTAATTATGGTCAGTATGAAATGGCTATTACTTTCTGCTATTTGTTTGATTTGTTGTCAACGCGCCCTGGCGCAACAAAACTTTGCGCCTACCAACCTTGGCGGGCCGGCAATGAAATATCAGGGACTACGCGATACAGACCAGTCCCCCAATGCGGAACTGCGCGAAAAGGGTCTCAAAGAGTGGCGCACCAAGCGAGACACCACCCTGGCTAAAGCCAAAAAACTTTTGGATGAAAAAAATTATGTAGCGGTCAATCAACTTTTGTTTCCATATGATTACCTGGAGCCAGAAGACGCACTTTTTTATGAATACCTTGGAAAAAGTTATTTCTATTCAGGACTACACCAGGTGTCATTGGATTGTTTTTTGATCTCGTATGAGCAAAAAAAGCAAACAGAGCTATTATATTTTATAGGCCAGTGTCACGAAAAGCTGGGTAACGAAAAAGAGGCCACCAAATTTTATAAGAAGGGCGCCAAAGAGGGTGATGCCGCTTGCAAAGCAAAACTTGACCAATAATAATTAATATATAGTATGAAAAAATTTTTATTCTTTGCGATTTCTCTGTCTCTCGCGACCGCGACCCTGGCACAGACAAAAAAGAGTGTTACCTCCCCCATATCCGAAAAGCCGAACCTCGATTTATTAGATCAGGTAACGTATCGACTAATTGGTCCGTTTCGGGGAGGAAGGAGCGGTGCCGTGACAGCAAGCTATAAATCGCGCAACACATTTTATTTTGGTGCCACCGGTGGCGGTGTCTGGAAAACAACCGATGCGGGAAATTCCTGGAAAAATATCAGCGATAATTATTTCGGCGGCTCCATTGGTGCTGTAGAAGTAGCACCCTCTAACGAGAATATTATTTATGTGGGAGAAGGCGAGAACACTATGCGCGGAAATGTCTCTGAGGGTTTGGGGGGAA
>JBIIHS010000059.1:0-8537 GCA_044235515.1 Chitinophagaceae bacterium
TCAAAGTGCTGTCTTGGTGCCGCTGGCCTTACCACTGGCCATGCTGCTCTCTTCGCTGATGACTTTCGGGAACATGGGAGAAAATTTTGAGCTGGTCGCTATCAAGTCGGCGGGCATTTCGCTGCTACGGTTTATGCGGCCTCTTTTTTTGCTGAGTATTTTCATCAGTGTCATTGCCTTTTTGTTTTCGAATTATGTTATTCCGGTCGCTAATCTGAAATCCAGGACCCTGTTGGCCGATATTGTATATGCCAAGCCGGCTTTTGATCTAAAGGAAGGGGTCTTTTATGATCGTATTGGAGGCTATGCCATCAAGATCGGACAAAAGGAGTCGAATGATAGTATCATCCGCGATGTGATCATCTATGAGCAGGGCAATTTGATGCAAGACAATTTTGTGATGGCCAAGAGTGGGGTAATGCGAGTGACCGGCAATAAGCGATTTTTGGAGTTGCATTTGCGAGACGGGTGGCGGTATCAAGAAAGGGGTAATCCATTCGATGCAGGAAACAATGAATATATCCGAACATCATTTAAGACCTATACTAAGCAATTCGACCTGAGCGCCCTGGGTTTTACCAGCCGAACGGCAGACAGTGTTAATAAGAATAATGAACGAATGTTCAGTATGCGCCAGTTAAATCAGGCTATAGATTCACTGCGTCGAGATCGGGATACAATCGTTGATCGGATGACGAGAGACTGGCTTACTCAATTTAGTTTTTATTCGTTGATGGATTCCAACTGGTCTGCCTATTCGTTCAGTGACGCCGAGCAAAAAACACTGGCTGGAAAGACCCAATTCAATCAACTGCTGCCCGATTCATCGCTGCCCATCTTGCTGAGCACTACCCAAAGTGCGGCGGCCTCCATTCGTATGAGTGCGGAATCACTCTACATGGTAAAGTCCGACAAGAACCGAGGCATGCGTCGTCATTTTATTGAGTGGCATCGAAAGCTTTCCTTATCGGTAGCTTGTATCATTTTGTTTCTGATCGGCGCTCCCCTGGGAGCCATCATTCGAAAGGGAGGATTAGGCACACCCCTCATTTTTGCCATTGGGTTTTTTATGCTCTTTTATTTTTCAAGCACGGTAGGAGAAAAGTTCGCCAAAGAAGATTCACTCAGTCCTTTTATGGGGATGTGGCTGGCTACCTTTGTGTTGCTTCCACTAGGTCTGTTCCTTACCTATAAAGCGCTCAATGATTCCAAATTGCTTTCCAAAGAGGCCTATGCCAAATGGGCCCATTCGCTTTCACGCGTCACCCCATTTTTTACCGCAAAAAAGAATACGCCATGACCATAACGACCCATTGGAAAAAAGACTTGCAGTTCGAGGCCATACAAGAAGGTGCCGGTACGGTGCTGATGGATGGGAGTCTTCAGGCAGGAATGAGCCCCAAGGCGTTGTTATTGGCCGGTTTGGCGGGTTGCTCGGCCGTAGATGTGGTCGATATCTTGGAAAAGATGCGGGTACCCTTTACCGCGCTTAGCGTGGTCAGCGCCGCTGATCAGACCGTGGACCATCCCCGTGTTTTCACCGATATCGATCTGTTGTACCGAATCACGACTGATCTAACACATCAAGACAAAGTAAAAAAGGCAATAGACCTTTCGCTCGATAAATATTGTGGCGTGGCAGCGATGCTCCGTAAGAATAGTGCTATTCGTTACCGCTTGGAATGCGTGCAGCCCGACTGAGTGAGTAGACAAACCCCTATTTTTTAAGCTGACTTTTTCTGAGTTGTGCCAGGGTGGCTGCCATATCCTTTGGCAGGGGAGCTTCTACCGTTAGTTTATTGCCTGCTACATCAAAAAAGCAGAGTCGCTGCGCATGCAGGGCCAGTCTTTCTAAAATGGGTTTTTCTTCTTCTTCCTTTTTGGAGAGCTTATATTTTTTCCGAAACGAAGAGACCCGAACGGGTTTGCCATCTCCGTATAGGGGATCGCATACCAGCGGATGACCCAGCGATTGCATGTGGACCCTGATCTGGTGAGTACGTCCGGTCAAGATCTGGAATTCCATCCAACTATAGGGAGGTAGCACCTCTATTACGCGGTAATCGGTGTGAGACGCTTTTCCTTTAGCATGTGTCATCATTCGCCCATCACCAGCAGGATGTTCCGCAATAGGACTTGTAATGCTTCCGGCAGTTTGAGCGGGCGTACCTAATACCAACCCTGTGTAGATCTTTTCGGTTTGCCTCTCTTCGAATTGACGACTCAGCGATTGATGGGTCGTCTCGTCTTTGGCAAATAAGATGACACCACTGGTTTCTCGATCGAGCCGATGAACGACCCAAATATTCCCAAACTTTTCGCGCAAGCTCATTTTAAGGGAAGGCTCTTTTCCCAGCCGGTCAGGTACGGCTAGTAAGCCACTGGGTTTGTTAAGCGCTATCCAATGATCGGTCTCTTGCAGTATGAAAGAAGCGAGTTGCATGATGGCTTACTTGCCTTTACCAAAATGTTTGAGGTCACGAACTTCTTTTTCGCTCAAAAAGCGCCACTTACCGCGCGGTACATTTTTTTTAGTAAGCCCGGCAAATACCACCCGATCCAAATTTTTTACATCATAACCCAAGTGTTCGAACATGCGCCGTACGATCCGGTTACGCCCACTGTGTATCTCGATCCCTACCTGGGTTTTATCTTTTATATCAGCATAAGCCAACACATCGGCTGCCGCGGGTCCGTCCTCGAGCACAATTCCTTGTAAAAGCTTGTCAAAATCTTTTTTTTCCAGTGGCTTGTCGAGGGTTGCCTGGTATATTTTTTTGATCTGGTTTTTGGGGTGGGTCAAATGTTGTGCCAGTTCTCCGTCGTTGGTCAGCAGCAGAACCCCAGCGGTGTTGCGATCAAGTCGACCCACCGGATAGATCCTTTCAGTGGTGGCTTGTCCGACAATATCGAGCACGGTCTTTCGGCCTTGCGGATCGTCGGTGGTCGTAATGTAATCCTTTGGTTTGTTCAGCAAGATGTAAACAAAAGAGCGCGCAGGAGAAAGTTTCTTACCATTGAAGATAACTACGTCTTGCGGGGCCACCC
The DNA here is from genome assembly GCA_044235515.1 of Chitinophagaceae bacterium. Classification (GTDB taxonomy): domain Bacteria; phylum Bacteroidota; class Bacteroidia; order Chitinophagales; family Chitinophagaceae; genus JJ008. Next base: position 3,049 of record JBIIHS010000059.1, read on the forward strand.
GACAACCGGGTTCCAACATGACCACCCCGTTGACCTTGACCATTCCTTTTTTGATCAGAAGAGCGGCCTCTCTACGGGCGGCCACACCGGCATGTGCCAAATATTTGTTCAGGGTCATCCGTTCGGGAGGGGCCGTAACGGGATGGCTTTTTGGAAAGTTGCCTTTTACATCGGCGGCGCTATTGCCAGCCGCAACACCTCGTTGACCGGGTCGCGTAGCACGGGCAGCGGCTTTTTTTTGCTCAAAAAAAGCTTCTCTTTCTTTTTTGGCTTTTCTTTTTTCTTGACGAAACTGCTCTTTGATGGCAGCGTTGCTTTTCTTGACCCCAAATTTGGTAAAGGGGTTGGTAGTGGATTTTTTCATGTAACTGGATAACTATTTTTCAACAGGTATCCGGTAAAGGTACGTTAATTACAATGCATCGTTATTTCTACCGGGCGGGGCATTTGAGGGAGCCGGTGGTCGTCGACGCATTCCATCGCGATGCTCTCGCCATTTTTCCATACCCTCTCGCATTTTATCGCGCATGATATCTTTGAACTGTTGGAGCTGTTCCGTATTCAACATCTTTTTCAGGGATTCTTGATGCGCTTCCATCAAAGAGCGGGCGCGCTCACGTTGTTGCGCAACGGTCTGATCGAGTTGCTCTCGATTTTTTTTCATCGACTCCATAAAGTTTTTCTGCAACGCTTGCAATTTGCTGGCTTGTTCTTCTGTGATCGATAGACGATCTTTTAATTGTTGTCTTTGCCGGCGCAATCCCTCCTCTTTACGCTGCTGCTGTTGCTGGCGTAATTGACTCAGCTTCTTTTTTTGCTCGGTAGTCAATACTTTTTCAAGAGCCTGTTCTTGCTCCTTTTTTAGCTGCTCCCGTTGAGCGGTCGTTAATTGTAGGCGATCCAATAACATCTCTTTTTGCTGTTTGCGGCCCGGACCCTCCTGTGGAGGACGGGGCGGTCGTGGCGCTTGTGAACCCGGATGTTCTTGAGCAGCCAGGGGTAGCATTGAACCAATAGCCAGAAAAAGGGTGATGATCGTTTTCATAGTAAATAGTTTTTTAGACAGGTCCGGCCTAGGGCGCGGTATCTATTCTCTGACTGTCGCCCTAAAAGAAGGTTTAACGGGCCGGTTATCCTTTGTTGGCCAACTGACCGCAGGCGGCATCGATGTCCTTTCCTCTGCTTTTTCTAAGCCGCGCATTGACCCTCTTTTTGGCCAGGTAGTCCATAAAGGCCGCTGTTTTTTCTTCGGAGGGTTTTTGAAATCGAGCCTTATCGATCGGATTATACTCGATAATGTTCACCAGGTCTGCGGGTACCTGTCGATAGATCTTGACCAGTTCCTCGGCATCTTGCAGTGAGTCGTTGAATTGGTCGAACAAGATATATTCAAAAGTAATCTCGTTGCCTGTTTGTTTGTAAAAGTAGTTGAGTGCCTCCACTAGTGTATTGATCTGATTCGATTCATTGATCGGCATGATCTCGTTGCGTTTGCGATCGTTGGCCGCATGCAGCGAAAGGGCCAGTTTAAAACGAACCTTATCATCGCCCAATTGGCGAATACCCTTGGCCACGCCGGCAGTCGAGACCGTTATACGACGGGGACTCATTCCCAATGCTTCTGGAGAAGTGATCCGCTCAATGGCCATTAGCACTTGTTTATAATTGAGCAGGGGCTCTCCCATGCCCATAAAAACGATATTGCTGATCTTTTTTTGATGTTGTTGCAGGGCCTCTTTGTTGAGGAGCACCACTTCGTCTACGATCTCATCGAACTGCAGGTTTCGTTTACGGTCCATATACCCCGTTGCACAAAACTTGCAAGAGAGTGAACAGCCGATTTGCGAAGAAACGCAAGCCGTTAATCTTTTTTCGGTCGGGATCAAAACGCCCTCCACCGCATGTCCGTCCCAGGTCAAAAAGCGGCTCTTGACCGTTCCGTCTTCGGAATATTGCGTGGCATTGACCGTTAGGGCCGGTAAAACAAATTCTTCTCCCAGGTGCTGTCGCATCTCTTTACTCAAATTGCTCATCTCGGCAAAACTCATGGCGTTTTTTTGCCAGATCCACTCGTAGAGTTGCTTGGCTCTGAACTTTTTTTCGCCCCTTGCCTCAAAGTGCTGTTCTATATCGTGGAGGCTCCAGGTTCTAATATTCTCGGCGGCGGATTTTTTCATGTTACGCAAAGATAATTGCCTCGCAAGGGATTTAAGTATTTAACGGATATTTGCCATCAAAGCCAATCCATGAAACCCGTTTATGTCATTGATGCCACTCGAACACCGGTGGGTCGCTATGGCGGAGCCCTGAGTGCCGTTCGTCCCGATGACCTACTGGCCACCGTACTGCGGGCCTTGCATCAGCGCAACCCGAGCATCGACCCCGCTGCTATCGAAGAGGTTATTGCCGGTGCGGCCAATCAGGCGGGCGAGGACAACCGCAATGTGGCCCGCATGGCCTCCTTGTTGGCGGGTTTACCGGTTACAGTGGCTGGCACTACGGTCAATCGACTATGTGCTTCGGGGTTACAGGCCATTATGGATGGAAGCCGTCAAATTGCCTGCGGAGAGGCAGATCTGATCATGGCAGGCGGTGTCGAAAGTATGAGCCGGGCTCCCTTTGTGATGGCCAAAGCGACACAACCTTTCGATCGCCAGGCGCAATTATTTGACACGACCATGGGCTGGCGTTTTATCAACCCATTACTTGCTGCACGCTTTCATCCCTACACCATGGGAGAAACGGCCGAGAATGTAGCGGAGCAATACAATATCTCCAGAGAAGAGCAAGACCGATTTGCACTCGCTTCGCAAAATAAATATGCCGCTGCTCGAAAAAAGGGAATTTGGGAAGAAGAGATCACGGCCGTTGAAGTACAGTCAAAGGGATTGATCAATTGGGTACTGGATGATGAGCACCCTCGTGAGACTTCATTGGAAAAACTGGCGGCACTTTCTCCCGCCTTTAAGCAGAACGGTACGGTAACCGCAGGCAATTCCTCGGGAATCAACGATGGCGCGGCTGGACTACTGCTGGCCAGTGAGCATGCGATCAAAAAATTTGGCCTTACTCCCATTGCAAAAATAGTTTCAATGGCTGTGGCCGGGGTAGATCCGGCCATCATGGGTATGGGCCCCGTTCCGGCTACGCAAAAGGCGTTAGACCGAAGCGGACTAACTCGTCAGCAGATCGATCTGATCGAACTCAACGAGGCTTTTGCCTCACAATCGCTGGCCTGTATCCAGGAGTTGGCGCTTGACCCATCGTTGGTCAATGTGAATGGCGGTGCCATTGCCATTGGACATCCATTAGGCAGCAGCGGGGCGCGTATATCGACCACCTTGATCCATGAACTTCGAAGAAGAAAGGCTCGCTATGGTCTTGCCACCATGTGTGTAGGCGTAGGACAGGGGGCGGCCGTTTTGTACGAAGCGTTATAGAAAATTGATCTTACCAGTTCAGAGAGATCGTTTGTAAATCATTCCACGAAAGGGTCCGTTGTTCGCCGCTTCGGATGTTTTTTACATTCACTTTTTGATTCTCTATTTCTTCTTTTCCGATTATGGCGATGTAAGGGATATTCTTTTTTTCGGCGTACTTGAATTGCTTGTCGAATTTTACAGGTTCTGGAAACAGCTCGGCGGCCATTCCTTTTGCCCGAAGACCTTGTAATTGCGTAAAGGCTGCTTTCATTTCTGCTGTACCCAGATTAAAGAATAAGACTTTTGTTCCCTGAGTACTGTCCGGGGGGAAAAGTTGTAATTCTTCCAGCACATCATAGATCCGATCTACACCGAACGAGAGACCAACACCAGGGAGACCGGGTACACCAAATAATCCGGTCAGGTCGTCGTAGCGTCCGCCTCCGCCAATACTTCCCATGGTAACGCGCGGGGGAGCCTTTATTTCAAAGATCGTTCCAGTGTAATAATTAAGTCCCCTAGCCAAGGTGGGATCCAATACGGCCCGAACCTGTTGTTCCTGTAGCGATTCGATCAGCTGCTCTACTTCTTCGAGTGCGGTAATGGCTTGCGGTTGTTTTCCAAGTAAGGAACGAAGCTGATCCAGCTGCGTTGCTAGTGGGCCTTCTATCTGTAAATATCTTGTGATCTGTTCGATTGATGCACCGGATACGTTTTTTTGAGCTAATTCCTCTTTTACCTTTTCGAGTCCGATCTTATCGAGTTTATCGATGGCAGTAGTAATGATAGTAAGTTGATCTTCGATTCCGCATTGTGCAGCCAGGGCAACCAATAGCTGCCGGTGGTTGATACGAAGACTGTAATCCGGTAATTGCAGCTGAGAAAAGATAGTATGGCAAATACAACCCAGCTCAAGTTCATTCAATAGCGAGCGGCTACCCACAACATCTACATCACATTGATAAAATTCGCGGTAACGTCCTTTTTGCGGACGATCGGCGCGCCAGACCGGTTGCATCTGGTAGCGTTTAAAGGGAAGTGCCAGTTGTTGATGCCAAGTGGCTACGTATCGGGCAAAAGGGATCGTCAGGTCGTATCGCAGGGCCCGTTCGGTTAGGTCTTTACTGTTTCTTCCTTGCAAGACTTGTTCGAGGGCGACTCTGGTCTGTTTTTCCTTATCAGGATTGTCTAACCCGTTATTGAGGATCTTAAAGATCAATTTATCACCCTCTTCTCCGTACTTGCCCATCAACGTATCGAGCTGCTCCATGGCGGGAGTCTCGAGAGGGCCGAACCCATAGCATTCGAACACCGAGCGGATGGTGTTGAGCAAATAATTTCTTTTTCGAACCACCTCGGCCGAAAAATCGCGTGTGCCGGGCGGAAGGCTGGGTTTGGCCATAGAGCAACGTGTTAAACAGGAACTCCTGCAGTGCAAATATAACCCGCCCTGCGGTATGCTGTACCAAGGAGTAACTGTATCTGCATAGCACAGGGCCAGCAATAAAAATTTAGCTAATTTGCCAACGCATGTTCGAAGAATACGAAAAACAAAAACGTACCCATCGCTCGCAACTCATTCGTGTGAGGGAGTACACCATGGGCGGCTTGTTTTTGCTGGCCGGATTTTTCTTTTTGTTGCGGGGGCTGTGGGAGCTCGAGGTGAACCTTCGTTTTCCGCCCGATCTGACCGATCGTATATTTGGAGGAGTGTGTTTGCTCTATGGGACATGGCGTATTTACAGGGGCTATACTGCCAAAGGATAAAAAGGAGGATTCATGTTACGAAGTGCTTGTGTTTTGATCGGACTCTGCTTGCTGAGTTGTGTAGGTTGTACCTCGTACGAGGAGCAGCAGCGCAAATTGCCGGATACCCCCGACCGAGGGACTATTTATATTAGCGCCGATGAGACCTTCAAGCCGATCGTGGATGAGTTAGTTCAGGTATATCAATCAAACCACCGGGGTACAATCATTAATGTAGCCTACAAAACAGAAGCAGATTGCTTGCGGGATCTACTGATTGACAGCATTCGGCTGGTCTTAGTGACCAGAAGACCATCGTCG
>JBIIHS010000060.1:0-8499 GCA_044235515.1 Chitinophagaceae bacterium
AACGAAGGAGTAACCGGGCGATATTTCTTCCAGTCAAAATATTCCTTGGTCACAACGGCCTCTTGATAGGGGATCAGGTTCTTCTTTCCTTTGTTCAAGAATTGCTGTTGTAGCCCTTCGTATTCCGTCTGGGTTTGTTGCAGGAGTTCTTTTTTCTGCTCTTTGTTCAGCAGCGAACTGACAACGGTTACACTGCGCGAGGCGTCCAGCACATGTAATACGCCGTGCTCATACTGAGGAGCGATCTTCACAGCGGTATGCATTCTCGATGTGGTGGCCCCGCCAATCAACAGGGGTTGTTGCATGCCTCTTCGTTTCATCTCATGCGCTACATGAACCATTTCATCGAGAGAAGGGGTTATCAATCCACTCAGTCCAATGATGTCAACTTGCTCTTGCTCCGCTTTATCCAATATCTTATCGGCGGGCACCATCACACCCATATCGATGATCTCATAGCCATTGCACCCCAGCACCACACCAACAATATTCTTTCCAATATCGTGCACGTCTCCTTTTACAGTAGCCAGTAATACTTTTGGCACCTTGCCCTGACTAGCCAGCGGGTTATTTCGCTTTTCTTCCTCTATAAAAGGAGTTAACCAGGCCACGCTTTTTTTCATTACCCTTGCACTTTTGACCACTTGCGGCAAGAACATTTTACCGGCGCCAAACAGATCGCCCACTACATTCATTCCGGCCATTAGCGGCCCTTCTATCACATCTAGTGGACGAGGATATTTTATTCTGGCTTCTTCGGTATCGGTATCGATATAGTCAGTAACGCCGTTGATCAGTGCATGTTTAAGCCGGTCCTCTACTGAGGCAGAACGCCATACTTCGTTTTTTTCTTCGGTCTTGTCCTTGGCCTTAACGGTCTCGGCAAAGGCGATCAGTTTTTCAGTGGCTTCGTTTTGGTCATTGTTTTTGTTCAGTATCACCTCTTCGCACAGGTTTCGTAAGGTGGGTTCGATCTCGTCATAAACGGCCAATTGCCCGGCATTGACGATCCCCATGTCCATTCCCGCTTTTATGGCATGATACAGGAATACCGCATGCATGGCCTCGCGCACGGGTTCATTACCCCGAAACGAGAACGAAAGATTACTCACCCCACCACTCACCTTGGTGAGCGGCATTTTTTGTTTGATGAGTCGGGTCGCTTCAATAAAGTCTACTCCGTAGTTGTTATGTTCTTCCAGGCCGGTCGCGACTGCAAAAATGTTTGGATCAAAAATGATGTCTTGCGGATCGTAGCCAAGACGCGTGGTCAGCAGCGTATAGGCACGCTCCGAGATCTCTACTTTGCGCTGCATGGTATCGGCCTGTCCTTTTTCATCAAAAGCCATTACGATTACGGCGGCTCCAAAGCGTTGGCAGATCTCAGCCTGTTGTAAAAATTTTTCTTCTCCTTCTTTCAGCGAAATTGAGTTGACGATGCATTTTCCTTGTACGCATTTTAATCCGGCTTCAATGATCTCGAACTTAGAACTATCGATCATCACAGGGATACGGGCAATATCAGGCTCACTTTGCAAGAGGTTTAAAAAAGTGGTCATGGCCACTACCCCATCCAAAAGTGCATCATCCATATTTACATCCAATATCTGGGCCCCGCTTTCGACCTGCTGGCGCGCCACACTCAGGGCTTCCTCATATTTGTTTTCACGAATCAAGCGAGCAAACTTCTTCGATCCGGTCACATTGGTACGTTCGCCTACATTCACAAAATTGGTCTCGGGCCGGATCACCAGGGGCTCCAGTCCGGATAATCTCATAAAGGGGAAAATAGTAACAGGCTCTGGCATCATCACATTTTATTTACACAGTGGCGGGTATCGTTTTTTCTACGGTTGGCAATGGACGGGGGGATAGTCCTTTTACCTTTTCTGCAATATGACGAATATGATCGGGCGTGGTGCCACAGCAACCTCCGACAATATTTACAAATCCTTCGCGAGCCCATTCCTCTAAATAATGCCCGGTATCCTCTGGTCGTTCATCATATTCGCCCATGGCATTGGGCAGCCCTGCATTGGGATAGGCCGAGACATAGCAACTAGCTAGTTGCGAGAGTTCCTCAATGTGCGGACGCATTTCTTTTGCTCCTAAGGCACAGTTTAACCCTACACTCAATGGTCTGGCATGCATGACGGAAGTGTAAAAGGCCTCCAGGGTCTGTCCGCTCAAGGTTCTTCCCGATGCGTCAGTGATAGTTCCACTGATCATGATCGGAAGCGGCTCCTTTTGTTTTTCGTGAAAATATTTTTTGATGGCATAGATCGCTCCTTTTGCATTGAGTGTATCGAATATGGTTTCAATCAGTAAGAGATCTACACCGCCCTCTACCAGCCCTTCCACTTGTTCGTAATAGGCTGCTACCACCTCATCGAATGTTACCGCTCTATAACCGGGATTATTCACATCGGGCGATAAAGAGAGTGTCTTATTGAGCGGCCCAAAGGCTCCGGCCACCCAAGCGGTTTTCCCCGATCGTGAAATGGCTTCGCGTGCACATTGCGCTGCGGCTATATTTAATTCCTTGGCGAGCGATTGCATTTCGTAGTCTGCCATAGCAATCGTCGTACTACTAAAGGTGTTGGTCTCTATGATATCGGCACCGGCCTCCAGGTATTGCTGGTGAATACCAATGACAATCTCCGGTTGCGTAATATTTAGTAGGTCATTATTGCCTTTTACGTCGCAATGCCAATTTTTGAATCGCTCTCCGCGATAATCCGCTTCGGTCAGTTTGTGTCGTTGGATCATGGTGCCCATGGCGCCGTCGATCACCAAAATTCGTTGTTGTAAGCTTTCTTCGATACGCTTCATGTCAATTAGGATTTGTTCCTGACACGACCGGTATGCGTTTGTTCGGGGTAAACTGAGTAAACGATAGGAGTCTGTTGGAACTCCCAGCCGTTTATTAGTTCTGTTGAGGAAAGGCCGAACAATAAACAAATCCGCCCGTAAGGAACACAAAGTTACAGTAGGTTGGTCAATTGACCAATAATTGATAGGAGAGGCCTTGAGCCCAATTCTATAGGCCACTGATATAGCGATCCAACGGAAGCCTGTTTTGTAGGCTTCTGGCCAGGGTCATCTCATCGGTGTATTCCAGTTCGCCGCCAAATGCCACTCCTCTGGCAATGGTGCTGATCTTAACGGGGCTGTCTTTGAGTTTTTTCTGGATATAATACACTGTGGTATCACCTTGTATGGTAGGATTCAGGGCAAAGATCAGTTCTTCTACCCCCTCTTGTTGTACACGTTCTATAAGGGTATGAATGTTCAGTTGGTCGGGACCTATCCCATCGAGGGGTGATATACTTCCGCCCAATACATGATAGAGTCCATTGTATTGCTGCGTATTTTCAAAAGCGATCAATTCCCGGATACTTTCTACCACACAGAGCAGCCCTTGCTTACGGCCAGGCTGTAGACAGATCGAGCAACGCTCACTGTCAGCGATATTGCCGCATCGTTTGCAGATTTTTATCTCGCGACGTAAGGTCTTGATCACCTCACTGAAATGATATACTTCTTCGGGTTCTTGTTTTAGCAGGTGCAGTACCAATCGCAGCGCTGTTTTTTTCCCGATCCCCGGTAGGGCGGCAAAGGCATTAACAGCATTCTCCAGTAAAACAGAGGGCAATTGCATACAACAAAGATAGGGCTTGACTCAACGGTCTGTTATATCGATCTCGTACTCGTTGGTCCAACCGGGCTTGATACTAATTTTTTTATCGAGGGGTTGTACTTTTTCAGGCTGCCGGCGTGTTCCAAAAAATTGTCCGGTATCCCAGCGACCATTCCCATTAGCATCATACAAAATACGAAGTTGGTAGTCACCTGGCACGAAAAGATCATTGGTAAACTCAGCGGCTGATAGGGTAAAGGATCGAATTAGTTTTTCGTTCTGAACCCATTGCAAAACGGGGGTTGCTGTCAGGTCCAGTCCTCTTAATCTCAGTTTGACCTTTCCATAATCGATCTTTCGTTTGGAGGTAAACTGTACGGTATCGGTCTTGATCTGTGTTCTTTCGGTCGAATCGCTAAAGGCTCCTTTGGTGAGTACCAGGTGATAGGCCGTTCCTTCGAGCCAGCCCGTGTTCAGGGTCAATTTTTTTCGGGTACTATCTAATGTAATACGCAGACTATCCACTTTCATATACGTGGAGTCTTTGTACAGACTAATGAGAGAGCTATCGAATAGCTGAATGGGATGCTCAAAGCGAAGTTCCAGGGGTTCAAGCAAGTCTTGTTGATTATTGCTGAGACTGCTTTGCCAACGGATACGCTTATCAGTATCGCCTTTGCCATTCGGTCTTTCGCCGGGCGTTCCGGTATTGGTCACGATCTCTTGTTCGGCAGCAAAGGCGCTAAGCAATAGGCTATCTTTTTGAAGTAAAGGATACACCGGTGCATCTGCAAAAGCCAGTAACTGGCTATTCTTTGCTAAACGTCGCATGCCGCCTTCGTCTTTAAGTGCATAAATGAAAAACCGATCAGGAGGCAAATTGCGAAAGTGGAATCGCCCGTTCTTGTCCAGTTTGCTTAGATAAATTGGTTTCGTTTTTATGAGCGCAGAGTCGGTAGAGTCTTTATGTAAGATCACGATGAGGGTACTATCAATACGTCCGGTCTCGGCTACTTGTACCGAACCGACCAATTCAAGTGAGTCCAGATAGCTCCCTGTCGAAAACACATAGCGAAGCCCTTTGGAAATATTGCCTTCGGTAAAATCTTTTACGGTATTTCCAAAGTCGATGCTGTATGTGGTATTCGGTAATAGTGAGTCTTTCAATTTCAGGGTCAGATCACGCAATTTAGATTCAACAACCGGAGCGATGGTCGGCAGTGGCGAAATGATCAGATTATCTTGACCCTGTTGTACTTCTATGTACTCATCAAAAAAAAGCTGAATTGTTCGGGTCGTTATACCGGTGCTGGAATCGACAGGCAGCACATTGATCAGTCGGGGCGGCAGCGTATCGCGAGGGCCTCCTTGTGGGGGAACAATATTGGCGCAACCTGTCGTCAACAGGCCTATCCAAAGCGAGGATATGGTCAGCAAGAGCCCAAGAAAAGCGGAGACCTTTTTCATGCGTTGCAAACTTACAGGGTTTGCCAGTAACAAGGCGTTAAGCACCTCACAATGTGGGGTCAGTAGCGAACTTTTCGGGCTCAAACAGGTTATTAGTTCAAGTCAATACTTATTTTGAATGAGCGTTTATTCTTTTAAGACCACCCAACGTATGCCTATCTCCTTGGCGGAAGCGTGGGATTTTTTTTCCAGCCCGGCCAACTTGCAACGTATTACCCCGGCTCACATGGGGTTTCGCATCATCAGTCGTTATCATGGCGAGAAGATGTACCCTGGTCAGCTTATCGAATATACGGTACGTCCTTTGTTGGGTATCCCACTATATTGGATGACAGAGATCACGCATGTGCAAGAAGGAGTATACTTCGTCGATGAACAGCGGTTTGGCCCCTATGCGCTTTGGCATCACCAGCATCATTTTACCGCGATAGAAGGAGGTGTCGAAATGAGCGATATTGTTCATTACAAAATTCCGCTGGGCCCACTTGGTCAATTGGCCAATACTCTTTTTGTGGCGGCGCAGCTACGCCAGATCTTCGATTATCGATATAAGAAAGTAGAGGAGTTGTTTGGTCCTTGGCGTACCTGACCACCATTATGAATAGATGTTCTTATTAGTGACCTTGATCAGCGAGGTAATATTGTTAACATCTAATTTTCGGAAGATATTATAGCGATGGACCTCGACCGTTCGTTTCGAAATGAACAGTTTCTCCGCGATCTCCTTAGAGGAATGGCCTTCTTTGATCATGTTGACGATCTCTAATTCTCGTTTGGTCAATTGGTTGATCTTAAAGGCCGGGTCGCCTTCCTCTTCGCTGATCACCTGGTTGGTGATATAGTCCTTTACATCTTTGCAGATAAAGCGTTGCCCATTTTGAACGACCAAAATAGCCTGACTCATTTCTTCGAAAGAAGAGGTCTTTGATACATATCCACTGGCACCGTTTATCAGCATTTGTTTGATAAGTAAAATGTTGGTGTGCATCGATACGCCCAGGACCTTGATAGTCGGAAATTTCTCTTTGACTAGTTTAGTAAGTTCAATACCCGACATGCCGGGTAGGGTAATATCCATGATGACTACCTGTGGTAACGCCTCTTTGATCAGTTCAAAGGCCGATTCAGCGTCCATTGCAGAGCCCACAATTTCAAAATTTGCATCGGCATTAAGTAAGGCCGACCACATATCGATCATCATCTTGTGGTCATCCACCAAAAATAACTTGGTCTTTTTCATTAAAAAGCTATAAGGGTTTAATAGGTATAAACGACTATAGGATACTAATAGGTAAATATAACTATATTTAGTAGCAAAATACACGCAACCTAGTCCTTTTTGAAGGGCGAACTGGAAACTTGTTGCTGATATTTTATTTAAAGTGCTGTAAATCAAGTTATTTTGAATAGTAATGACTGATAATACCCAATCTGAGTATCCTATTTTGAGCGGTAAAAAATTGCTGGTCGCAGAGGATATGAAGCTAAATCAATTCCTCATGACCCAACTGCTGGCGGGCCATAACTTGTCATTGACCTTTGTATCAAACGGGTTGGAGGCGGTAAAAGCCTGTCAAGAGCATGTTTTCGATCTGATCGTACTCGATATCCGGATGCCATTGCTGGACGGTGTAGGAGCTTGTAGAGCCATTCGAAAGTTAACTAATCCGAATGCCCAGGCTCCTATTGTAGCCATTACGGCGCACATGTTCGAAGAAGAGCAGTTGCGTTTCTTTACCATGGGTATGAATGCAGCGGTCATTAAGCCGGTGGAGAAAGACACCTTTCTTCCATTATTATCACGTTTGCTCTCTTCTCCGCTTGCCGAAGAAAAGTATTTACTCTCTGCCGACCTGGATTCATCGCTTCAGATCGATCTCAGCTATCTTCAGCGCATCGGCAATAATGATCCTTCTTTCATTAAAATGATGCTCGATTCTTTTTTAGAGAACGCAGAGTCGTTACAGCAACGACTTGACTTGGCCATAAGTAATACCGATACGCAACAGATCGGGGACATTGCGCATCAATTAAAATTTTCACTTGGGATACTAGGGATAAGAGCATTAGATGAAAAACTATCTTGGCTGCAAGAAAGCGCCTCGCGGATCGAGACCGCCGATGTGGAATGGTTTTTGGAGAGAGGTAAGCGATTACAAATAAAAATAAGGATGATCGCTGAACATGCCCGCGCCAGTCAGCAACACTATCAGCAGTTATTAACCGGGAATACGTGAAATGTACTTCTCGATCTGTTTGATCTGATCCACTATTTGAGAGGTGGTCGGTTTGAGCGCTTTGGCTTTACGAAAGAAATCTTTAGCGGCCCTGAACTCGCGCTTATTCATCATTAAGCTACACATTTGTAAGTAGGCAGCGGCCTGGTTCTCTTTATCGGGTAGTCCTTTGCGAAGGGCTTGACGAATATATCCTTCTGCTTGCTTCAAATCGTTCTTTTGCATGGCCAGCATACCCATTTGCAACAGGCTGGCCCCCTCGGCTTCTTTCATAGGCATACCCAGATCGAGCCCTTTTTTCATCATCTTTTCGGCCCCGTCAAAATCTTGTTTCATCATGGCCAGGTTGCCTTTGAGCGTGTAATAAACAGAACGAATCGGCTTGTACAGCAGTTGCGGATAGCGGATAGAATTGATAATACGTTCTGCTCCTTCCATATCGCCACTTTCCATGTATTCTTGGATCAACCGCAACGGACCAAAGAAAAAATGACCGCCTATCAAAATGACAGCCAGTATATAAAGAGGTAAGGAGGGCCAAAATGAAAAGGAGAAATGGGCTACCCCGGCCAGCACCAGCAGTACGATACCGATCCAGAGTCTGTATTTTATCAGTAGGTTATAAAACTTCATGCGGAGAACTTTTGGGCGTGCAAGATACTCTTTATTGCCCACTTAGTTTTTGGGGGCCAGCAAAAACGTGAGCGGTACGGCCAGCCGGCTTCGCCAAGATCGCTCTGAATGATCTTGTCCAGGCCAGGACCTGGTGATCCAACTTTTGGTGCGAAATCCCTTTTGTTGCAAAACTCGGTCGGCTTGCTCTTGTAAGCTGGCATACATACTATCCAACGTTTCGGTTCCGTAATCAAAATAAAGTCGATGCGTGCGGGGATCGGGCAATTTCTTTTGCATATACGAGAAAAAAGAATTGGGCACAGGATTATCGTCCATATGCATCAGCCCCGGCCAATGTGTAGACAGACAGGCGGCACCAGCGAATACTTCGGGATATTCACAAATGGCATACAACGAAATGAGTCCGCCCATACTACTACCCGCTATAAAGGTATGCTCGCGCGTAGAGCGAGTGGAATAGGTTTTATCGATAAAAGGTTTGAGCTCTGTTGTGATGAACTTTAAATAGCGATCGGACGA
>JBIIHS010000235.1:0-2500 GCA_044235515.1 Chitinophagaceae bacterium
CATATGATAAACCTTAAGAGCCGAAATACTAAGGCGATCAATGGCCCAGGCCGGACTCTCAGTATTGAAGGTGGCGTTGGAAAGAGGCTGCACCTCCTTAAAAAAATTCAACAGCCAACTATCTATAAACTCTACCATATCGGTACGATGCTGGTTCGATGCATCGATCTTCCGCTTAAGGGTTAAGCCAGCGCCCGCCTCGATCTGTGGATCTCGCACCAAGTCTTCCAAATGCCATTGAACTGTATCGATCCAGCATTTATGATAAAGCAATGCCTCTAGGGAGCCAGCCTCAAATGGTTGCACAAAAGACGCATCCACCTTATCAAAAAGGTGATAATCACTTATGCATCGATCGAAAATAGTATGACAAAGAGAAGCGTTCATCTAAGAAAAAAGAGGGGCTTATTTCTTATACTTTTCGTTGAGCCCCTTGATCAGATCGGCCGTAATATCGTACGCCTTGTCCTTGTAATAGAAAAGTCCGGGCTCATAAGAAATGATATACGAGAATTGACCACTCTGATTATACTCCGCCAAAAATGTTTCTATCTTGGTCTTGATCTCGTTTTGACGACGCATCACAAAATCGCCATACTCGGCATCGAGGGCCTGTTTGCGACCTTTGATCTGGTCATCGAGATTCTTTAGGTCCCGTCCGGCCGCCTCACTCTGTGCCTGGTTCATTACCCCTGTGTTGGCCTGCTCTTGGTAATAATTATACTTCTGCTGCATATTCCTTGCCATCCTGTCCATCTCTACGCTTATTGAATCTTCTTTCTTGAGCATCTCTGCCTTTAACTCTTTTACCAACTCAAAATTGGCCGCCACCGAATCCATCTCAAAATAGGCCATCCGAAAGGGTCCTGAAGGTAATGATGAGGCCGATTTGCGTCCGGCCAATGAACCCACTCCACCACTAAACTGTAGATACAACAAAACAACACAGACCAAGCTGAGCAAAACATTCCAAATTAGCATTCCCTTTTTTTGCATACTCTTTTATATTAAAATGATTTGATACAATAGAACAAATATAGCATTTACCCCGCTTTACATAGGCTTTAGATCGGCTTTACAGCCCGTTAGGGACATAAAATAAGGCCGCTGTAGGGGCGGCCTTATGAATTTGATTATACAGCTGCTAAGCGCTAAGAAGAAAGGATTATTCCTCCTCGTCGAAGGCCATGGCCTCGCGCGTGGTTTGTAATAATTCGTACTCTTCTTTGCTGCCCACGTTGATCTTTTCGAACTCGCGCAGACCCGTACCCGCCGGAATGGGATGTCCGGTAATGACGTTCTCCTTGAGGCCGAGCATATCGTCGGTCTTTCCATTGATGGCTGCGGAAGACAGCACCTTCGTCGTTTCCTGGAAGGAAGCCGCCGAGATCCAGCTTTGCACACCCAAGGAAGCCTTCGTAATACCTAACAAAGTCGGTGAAGAAGTAGCGGGCTTTGCATCGCGGTATTCAACCGGTTTCTTATCGCTACGACGAAGGATGGAATTCTCTTCTCTTACTTCGCGAAGCGTTACGATCTGTCCGGCACGCAACTTGGTGCTATCGCCGATCTCCGTTACTACTTTCTTATCAAAGACATAATCGTTCTCTTCAACGAACTCGAACTTATCGACCAGGTCATCTTCGAGGAAGCGGGTATCACCCGGATCGACGATATTGACCTTGCGCATCATCTGACGTACGATCACTTCGATATGCTTGTCATTGATACGCACGCCTTGTAAACGATATACTTCTTGGATCTCATTGACCACATACTCTTGTACGGCAAAAGGACCTTTGATCGATAAGATATCGAACGGTGCAATTTGACCATCGCTGAGTGGTGTACCGGCCTTTACAAAGTCTCCGTCTTGCGCCAGGATCTGACGAGTCAACGGAACCAGGTATTTCTTTTGGACACCGTCTTTGGCTTCGATGGTGATCTCACGGTTACCCCGCTTGACAGCACCCATGATAACGACGCCATCGATCTCGGAAACAACGGCAGGATTACCGGGGTTTCTGGCTTCGAATAACTCGGTCACACGAGGAAGACCACCGGTAATATCGCGAAGCTTTCCAAGGATACGAGGAATCTTTACAATTACCTGTCCGGCCTTAACCTCATCGCCTTCTTCAATAATGATATGGCTTCCGGTAGGCAGGTTGTATGATTTTTTCTCTTTACCCTCGACCAACAATGAAGGGATCTTTGTTTTATCGCGGGTTTCAATAACTACTTTTTCGCGGTGTCCGGTTTGCTCATCGGCTTCCTCACGGTAGGTGACACCATCGATCACATTTTCGAAACGGATGGTACCATTTACCTCAGCCATGATAACGTTGTTGAATGGATCCCATGTGCAGATCACATCCCCTTTCGCTACTTTTTGACCGTCCTTTACATTGAGGGTAGAACCATATGGGATATTATTGGTGATCAACAGACGATCGTTCTTAGCGTCGATGATCCTGACCTCACCGGTACGACCGATAAC
>JBIIHS010000061.1:0-8330 GCA_044235515.1 Chitinophagaceae bacterium
AAGAAAAGGAAGACTGTTGGAAAGTGTATTCAATGATCACCGATCAATACAATCCTTCTCCTGAGCGACTGCGCGATTGGCTGAGTAATCCAAAGGCCAACGGGTACGAGGCCTTACATACTACGGTGATGGGTGCGCAAGGCCGCTGGGTCGAAGTGCAGATCCGCTCGCTGCGAATGAATGAGATCGCTGAAAAAGGACTGGCCGCTCACTGGAAATACAAAGAAGACGCGCATGATGAAAGTCGCTTCGACAAGTGGTTTCAACAGATACGAGAGGTTATTACCAATCAAGAAACGGACAGCATCGATTTCTTACAAGATTTCAAGACCAGTTTTTTAGCCGAGGAGATCTATGTCTATACTCCGAAAGGAGATATCAAGATGTTGCCGGTGGGGTCCACTGCACTGGACTTTGCTTTTGCCGTGCATAGTGCCATTGGCTCCAAGACCATCGGTGCCAAAGTGAATCATAAGTTGGTGCCTATTGGTCACCGGCTGCAAAGTGGGGACCAGATTGAGATCATTACCAGCAATAAGCAAAAGCCCTCTGATGATTGGCTTAATCTGGTCGTTACCTCTAAGGCAAAAGGGCGCATTCGCGATGCATTACGCGAAGAAAAAAGAAAAATCGCCGACGAAGGCAAGTATGTGGTACAGCGAAAATTAGAGGGATTGGGCGTATCACTTTCGGTACATAATATCGATGAGTTGGTAAATTGGTACAAGCTCGGTAATCACCTTGATTTCTACTACCAGGTCGCTGTTAAAGGGATCGATCTTAAGGACCTGAAAGAATTTAAGGTCTCAGGGGATCGACTCGAAGCGCCAAAGCCCATCAAAACTTCGCCCCTTCCTGAACGCCCCGAGATTACTCCGCATCATTTGATGCCGCGCAAGGATACCGAGCTGATCATTTTTGGGGAGCGAAGCGATAAGATCGTCTACGCCCTGGCCAATTGCTGTACGCCTATACCGGGAGATGATGTATTCGGATTTGTCACCACAGGTAAAGGACTCACCATTCACCGCACCAATTGTCCCAACGCGGCCAAGCTATTGGCACACTATGGTCACCGGGTTGTTAAGACCAAATGGGCCAAGAACAAAGAGATCTCCTTCCTTACAGGGGTCAAGATCATTGGTCTCGACGATGTGGGCATGGTCAGCAAGATCACCAACCTGATCTCGGGCGAATTAAAGATCAATATTGCAGCTATTACCATCGAGGCCAAGGAGGGGATTTTTATGGGTAATATCAAACTATACGTGCATGACAAAGAAGAATTGGAGACCTTGGTGCATGCACTGCTACAGGTTCAGGGCGTCGAGACGGTAGAGCGCTATGATATGGAAGATATTCCGGCCTGATCATAATTGGGCCCAGCCGGTTAAAAGGGCTACTTTCTAAATTTTTTCTCGTGTTTTCCGGGTGAAATTGTATCTTCCATTGTGTCTTTACACCTAAGGAAATACGTTTTATTCACTGCTTTGTCTGTGCTTTTACTCCAGTTTATGTATAAAGGGGAGTTGAGAGCTCAGTCATTCACTTTTAATTGTGCACGTGATACTCTCTTGCCGGGCTGTCCGCAAAACCTCTGTTTTACACTCACAACAAAACTTCCCAACCCGTCTCGCCAGGCGCCTACCTATTTGGTCAACCCAACGGGTCAATTGCCCTCTTGCCTTTTGGCCAGCAGTAACCCGGGCATTCCTGGTCAACCGACCAGTTTGAATGTTGATGATCGGTATTCTGCCGTCTTTCCCATTGGTTTTCCTTTTGTGTTCTTCGGCACGGTCTACAACGACTTAGTGGTTAGTAGCAACGGGTATCTTTCCTTCGACATTACACGAGCCAATCAGTCTTCTCACTGGAGTATCATCAATGGAGGTGCACCACAAGACTTGCCAAGCACCTTTTACGATCGAGCCCTTGTTATGGGACCCTATCATGATATTGATGTTGCAGTAACCACCTCTCCCACTCGGTTGATCTCGTATCAGACGGCAGGGTTGGCCCCGCATCGCCGTTGGATCTTGAATTATTTTAAGATCCCTTTATTCTCTGGCACCTGTAATAATTTGATCAATAATACACACCAGATCATTTTATACGAATCGACCGGTATTATTGATGTAAATATTTTTGATAAACAGATCTGTACCTCCTGGAATCAGGGAAGGGCCATGGTGGGTTTACAAAATTATGATCGTAATAGTGCGGTCATGGCACCGGGCAGAAGGGCCTCCGATCCTCCATGGGGTTCGGTAGGGATGAACGAAAGCTGGCGTTTTGTACCCTCAGGAGGAACGCCTCTTTTCAGAAGCGTAGGGCTCTATGATGCTACGGGTACTAACCTGATCGCCACCGGTACCACTACTGTGCTGGCTAGCGGAGATCGCGAGGCTTCCTTTCCAAATCTTTGTCCACCGGCCGGCACGGTTACGCGCTATGTTATTAAGGCGCTCTATGATAAGATCGATGATCCCACGGTCGAGATCATGGCCACCGATACTATCAATGTGAGTCGACTAAGCGGATTGGCAGCTTCCGTATCCTCTCAAGCAGCGGCCTGCGGAGTACCAACCGGTACGGTAACCGTGGGCAATGTAAGCGGCGGCACACCTCCTTATTCATACTCGATAGATGGTGTTAATTTTCAGCCCGGCACCACTTTTGCTTCCTTGGCGGCCGGAACCTATACCGTTACGGTGAGAGACAATGCCGGCGTTTGCACCATTGCGTTGGGTGTTACAGTGGCTTCGGCTGGTAACCTTACAGCTGCGGTTAGCGCTGCCCCTACGGCTTGTTCCGGCGTCAGTAACGGAACCATTACCATTAGTACAGCCTCTGGAGCGGGGCCCCATCGATTTCAACTCGATGCCAATGCGCCTGTTGTGGGAACGCTGCCCTATACATTTACCAATGTGGCTGCAGGAAATCATACCGTGATCGTTACCGATCAATCAACCAACTGTAGCACGGGCTCTTTACCAGTAACCGTTACGCAGGGAACGGGCGTAACGGCCACGGCAATTACCAATCCTACTTCTTGCCCTACCATCAACAATGGATCGGCCATTGTTACGGTGAGTGCGGGCACAGCTCCCTTCCGTTACGCTATTGATGGGGGAACGCCCACGGCCCCTGTCGCTAATAACAGTTATACATTCAATGCCCTTTCCTCTGGCGCACATTCTGTCGTGATCACCGATGCGCTGGGTTGCAGCAGGACCCTCAACATTAATGTGCCGGCAGGGCCAACATTACTGGCTGGTGCGGCTCCGAACGCCACCACTTGTGAGGGAGCTGCCAATGGAAATCTGGTTGTCACACCATTCAGTGGCACGGCTCCCTTTACTTTTTCGTTGGATGGCGGGTCTTTTTTGCCCGGTGCTGCTCCCTTTACTTTCAGTAATGTGTCTGCCGGCCCGCATCAAGTGATCGTACGCGACGCCTTGGGTTGTCAAAGTAATTCGGTGCCCGTTACCGTACCGGCAGGTCCACCTTTGGTTACTACTGCAACTTCCACTCCGGCCTTGTGTAATGGCGGTACGACCGGCACCATTACGGTAGCACCGCCCGCCATTGGCCAAGCTCCTTTTCAGTATTCGTTGGATGCGATCAACTGGCAAACCAATAATCAATTTAGTGGACTGACCGCCGGCACTTACACGATTCGCTTTCGAGAATCGAATGGTTGTGTGGGTAGTACCTCGCTCGATATCACCCAGCCCTTGGCAATGACATTGACAGCCACGACTATTCCCGTAGCTTGTAATGGGGAGGCGAACGGACAACTGACTGCGGCGGCAACGGGGGGTATAGCTCCTTATCAGTTTAGTGTTAATGGTGGAACCAACTGGCAAAGCTCCAATTTGTTTTCACTTGCTGCTGGCAACTATACCCTCACTATTCGAGATGCCAATAACTGTTTGAGCAACCTTCCCTTTATCGTTACCCAGCCACCACTGCTGACCGGGACGATCACTACTACCAATGCCAGCTGTAATGGAGGTAATGATGGTACACTCACGCTTACCGCCACGGGGGGGAATGGTAATTATAGTTTTTCGATCGATAATGGAGTTAATTGGCAAAGCAACAATCGGTATGATCTGGCCCCCGGAACTTATACGGTCACGATAAAGGATCAGCGCAATTGTACCTATCAACTCTCTGCCGTGGTGGGTCTGACCAGCGATCTGACCTTTACTCCGCAAGCCGATCTTACCCTTTGCGAAAGCAAATCGGCTTCCTTGCAAGTAGTTTCCAATGCCCTTCAATACGATTGGACACCCGCCTCTGGTCTTTCGGCTGTCAATATTCCTAATCCAGTCGCTTCTCCCCGTACGACTACACAGTACATTGTGACCTTGACATTAGGTCGCTGCCTGTCTCGCGATACGGTACTGGTAAGAGTAAATCCGGCACCCATTCCACAGGCCGGTTCCGATATCTTTATTTGTTATGGGCAATCAGCCACTCTTAATGGAAGTGGCGGAACGGTCTATCGTTGGACACCCTCTACCTATTTGAATAATCCTACTGTCCCCAATGCCATCTCTACGCCCGACCGTAATATTTACTATGTATTATCGATCCTCTCTGATGCCAATGGTTGTGCGGGCCTTACTACCGACACCGTAGCCATTGATGTTACCCCTCCTATACAGGTACGAACCTTTCCTGCCGATACCATCGGATATCCCGGCGATCAATTTCAATTGCTGGCCGTACCCAATGATCCCGACGTAACTTTTTATACCTGGACACCCTCGGTTGGGCTCAGCCAAGCTGGAGTGGCTAGTCCTACCGTAACCGTCGGTGCGATCGGCGCTGACGTACGCTACAAGGTGGTAGCCTCTACCGTTGCCGGATGCAAGGGCGAGGCTTATGTCAATGTGCGCGTCTACAAGGGCCCCGATATTTATGTGCCCACCGGTTTTACTCCCAACGGAGATGGAAAGAACGATCGATTTACGCCTTTTCCGGTGGGAATGAAGAGCTATACCTACTTCAGGGTCTTTAATCGCTGGGGTCAATTGGTGTTTCAGACAAAGGCTCTCAATGAGGGATGGGATGGCACGATCGGCGGTCAATTGCAACCTGAGGGCATTTATGTTTGGATGATAGAAGGGCTCACCAAAGATGATCGTGTGATCACCAAAAAAGGGACTGTGATGCTGATCAAATAGGCCTATTTTTGCCCCGCTTATTTTTATACTTATGGTGGATGTTATTCTGGGGCTCCAATGGGGAGACGAAGGGAAAGGAAAGATAGTCGATTACTTTGCAAAGGACTATCAGGTCGTTGCCCGTTTTCAAGGAGGTCCCAATGCCGGGCATACACTCTATGTTCAAGACAAAAAGTTGGTCCTGCACCAAATTCCTTCTGGGATCTTTCATCCCGGTATCGTCAATCTGATCGGAAACGGCGTAGTGCTCGATCCGGTCACGCTCAAAAAAGAATGCGATAGCGTTACTCCCTTTGGGGTGGAGTTAAAAAAGAATTTATTCGTTGCCGATCGCACGCATCTGATCTTACCCACGCATCGTGCCCTCGATAAGGCCGCTGAACTGTCCAAAGGAAATCAAAAGATCGGATCTACGCTTAAAGGTATCGGTCCGGCTTATATGGATAAGACGGGGCGTAACGGATTGCGGGTGGGCGATCTGCTCGACAAGAATTTTACCACCGAGTACATCAAACTACGATTGAAGCACCAACGCCTGCTCGACAGTTACGGATTTCAAGAAGATATCAGTGCCTGGGAAGAAGAGTTCTTTACCGCGTTGGAATTTTTGCGTACGCTCAATATTGTCAACGGCGAATATTTTATCAACGAAAAATTGCAGGCCGGTCAGCGTATCTTGGCCGAAGGGGCACAAGGCAGCATGCTGGATATTGATTTTGGAACCTTCCCCTATGTCACCTCTTCCAACACGGTGTCGGCGGGTGTTTGTAGTGGGTTAGGGATTGCCCCCCGTCACATTCAAGAAGTAATTGGGATCACCAAGGCCTACTGCACCCGGGTGGGCGGGGGTCCTTTTCCGACCGAGTTGAACGATGCGACCGGCGAAGAGCTCAGAAAGATCGGCAATGAATTCGGCGCTACTACAGGTCGCCCGCGTCGTTGTGGTTGGATAGACCTGGTAGCCCTACGGTACGCTTGTATGATCAATGGCGTTACACAGGTGGTTATGACCAAGGCCGATGTCTTAGATTCTTTTGAGACGCTCTCAGTGTGTACGGCCTATTCCATTAACGGAAAGGAGACTACCCAGATGCCATATCAATTGGAGCGCAGCCAGCCAGTGGCCCAATTGCAACAGTTCCCAGGCTGGAATACCGGAACGGACCAATGTAAGACCTACGAGGCTTTGCCCACGACCATGAAGCAATATGTAAATTTTATCAATGACTATTTGAAAGTGAAGGTGCGTTATATTTCTAATGGTCCCGGTCGTGATCAACTAGTCGTTGTGCCGCAATAGACCTCTCCTACCTTATTCTAAAAAAAACTTTTTAAAATTTGGCGGTTTAAAAACTTAGCCGAAAATTTACAGTACGAATCCGGTTCAGCTATGGCTACCAAATCTGAAAAGTCTAACAAGGAAACTTCCAAGTCTGGAAAAGATTCCGCTCGTTCCACTGAGAAAAAAGAAGCTCCCAAGAGTAAGAGAAAAGATTTGGACGAGGAGGACGAAGTGGATGATGCTAATGATGATTGGGAGAAAGAAGAAGGCGAAGTAGAAGAGGAGTGGGATCCCGACTTCGACGAATTCGATCTGCCAAAGTCAAAAGTGAAAAAGTCTACCGGTAAAAAGGCAGAAGAAGAGGACGATTTTAAATTCGAGGACGATGAATTTAAAGACCTTTTTGACGAAAAAGGCTTTGACGAAGACGAAGAGGATTTTTAATAATTGAGGGCGTTATTTTTTCTCAACGCCCCCGCTCCCTTAGTAACAACTGCAGGCTCTCCTCTAAAATGACTCCCTTTCTTTCCGTGAATACCTGCATGCAGGCGGGCGACAGACGCAAAAGATAATTCCCCTGGCGAGCGATCTGCTCATCAAACGCGGGGTTAAAGCGAATAAATTCATCGCGATCCGTTTCGGTATACTTTATGATCGCTTCTTTTTTGTAGCGACCAGTGATCAGTAATGAGATGGTTTCTTTTTTTTCCGCTTCGCTTAGGGTCGGGGTCAGCTTTTCATTTTTTTGTCTTTCTTGCAAGGTCATGGTCGTTTCCGAGCCCTCATCTTCAAAAATGTAGTGTGTGGCAATGAATTTTTTTACATGATTCATGGATTCGGTCGGTAAGTAATACTGCAGTTTCCAAAAGTCGGTTTGTCCGCTCTTTCGCATGGCCTGTCTTACACGAGCTTCGCCACCATTGTAAGCGGCTATTACCAGTAGCCAATCTTGAAACTCAGTATAGAGGGCGCGCAAGTATTTAGCGGCTGCCTGCGTGCTTTTTACATAGTCCATACGTTGGTCTACGGAACGTGTTACGGTCAGTCCATATCGTCTGGCCGTGGCGGGCATAAATTGCCAGGGTCCTACGGCGCCGGCCCAGGAGACCGCAGTGGATTGAAGACCCGATTCGATGACCGCCAGATATTTTAGCTGGGGCGGAAGCCCGTGTTCTGCGAGCACCTGGTCCATCATATCAAAATAGCGCCGACCCCAGTCGCGCATCTTTCGAAGCCCATTTCCATAGCGGTCCATATAAGTTTGTACAAAGCCGATGGCCAGGGGATGAAGACGAGTTACCGATCTGCTGCCAGGAGGAGCCGGTTCCAGTAGTTGCGTAAAGCCACGGGGTACAGGTGCAAGGGTGGAGGGGGCAGGGGCTGGCCCAAGGGAATTGGCAGCAGAAGTATTTTTTTTATCTTCTTGTGCCATGGCCAGGTGGGCCATACCCATAAAAAAAAGGATCCCCACTAGCGGGCAGATCCTAAGGTCTTTACAATAAAGCTCTCGAAGTACGTTTCGAAAGGGCTTACTCTTTAACGGAGCGGTTGATATCGGTGGCGCTTTCTTCAATCTCTCTTTTTACGTTGCTTTTAGCATCGTTGAACTCGCGTACTCCTTTTCCAAGCCCACGCATCAACTCTGGAATTTTTTTACCACCGAACAACAGCAGTACAATAACCAGTATGATGATGATCTCATTGGTTCCCAGCACGCCTAGTAAAATAGGATTTGTCATAAGATTCAATTGTCCTGTAAAGATAGGAACTGCTTTTTTGCCACGGATAAAAAAAATCCCACCGATTTTTTGGAAACGGGTGGGATAAAGAATGTGTTGATGGCTTACGAT
>JBIIHS010000062.1:0-8304 GCA_044235515.1 Chitinophagaceae bacterium
TGATGGAAATATAAAGATCACCAGTGTGGTAACGGGCAGTCCCTCCTACAAGTCAGGGCAGATCCAGCCCGGTGATATTATCCTCAAAGTGGGGCAGGGAAAAGAAGAGCCAGTGGATCTGACCGGGTTTATGACCACTGATGCTGTAAAACTGATCAGAGGAAAAAAGAATACCGAGGTTAGACTTATCATTCGTAAGCCTGCCGGCGATATCAAGGAAGTGACGATGATCAGAGAAAAGATCGTGCAAGACGAAGGGTATGCACGTAGTGCTGTTCTAAAAGAAGGAGAGGCCAAGATCGGTTATATCTATTTGCCCGATTTCTATGCCAATTTCGATGATCCCAAAGGAAGACGTTGCTACATTGATGTGGCCAAGGAATTAGAAAAATTGAAGAAGGAGAATGTGTCGGGTGTGATCTTGGACCTGCGAAACAACGGGGGTGGCTCTCTCTATGATGTCGTTCAGATGGCAGGATTATTTATACCTGAGGGCCCCATTGTTCAGGTTAAGGATCGCGACCGGCAGGCCAGTGTGTTAAGCGACAAGGACCGCTCTGTACAGTACGATGGACCGCTCGTGGTAATGGTCAACGAATTTAGCGCTTCTGCCTCTGAGATCTTTGCCGCTGCCATGCAGGACTATGGCAGAGCACTGGTGGTCGGAAGCAGCTCCACCTATGGAAAGGGAACGGTACAACGAAATATTGGTCTGGACCCCGTTTATGGATTCTCCTCTACCAGTGACGAGTTAGGATCAGTCAAATTGACCCTTCAGAAATTCTACCGGGTAACCGGGGCCTCCACGCAGTTGCGGGGGGTAAAGGCCGATATTGTAATTCCTGATAACTACGAGTATATGAAGCTTCGGGAGAAGGATACCCCAGAGGCCTTACCTTGGGATCAGATCAACAAGACCAGTTTTATAACCTGGACACCCGGTTTTGATCTCGAAGAAGTAAAAAGAATGAGCGCTCAGCGCCTGGCACAGGACTCTACTTTTATTCTGATCGGACAAACAGCCAAGTGGTTGGCCGAGCAAAATGACAAACAATATTCGTTATTGCTTAGCACCTATCAGCAAGAACAAGAACTGGTAAAGCAAAAAGTAAAGCAACTGGAGAAATTGCAGCAGCTTCGTACACCACTGTTGGTTACTCCACTCAGTGGTGAGGAGAACAAGTATGCTGCCGACACGGCCAAGCAAGAGCGATTCAATAGTTGGATCGGTTCGCTAAAAAAGGATATTTATCTTGACCAAGGTGTAAAAGTGATAAAGGACATACTCAGTATCAAGCGATCGGTGGCTATTCGTTACTGATTGCGGTTGATACAATTCAGGTCTTCGAACGCTGTTTCGAGTCGTTTACAAAAGGCCTCTTCTCCTTTTCGAAGCCAGACCCTGGGGTCGTAGTACTTCTTGTTGGGCTTTTCTTCGCCTTCTGGATTACCTAGTTGTCCTTGCAAATAGGCTTCATTCTTTTTATAGTTGGTCAGTACGCCCTCCCAAAAGGCCCACTGCAAATCGGTATCGATATTCATTTTGATGGCACCGTAACCGATCGCTTCGCGGATCTGATGTTGTGGAGAACCGCTACCCCCATGAAATACGAAGTATACAGGCTTGGGACCGGTATTGAGTTGCTTTTCGATATGGAGCTGGCTATTTTGCAAGATCTCGGGTCTTAATTCTACATTGCCGGGTTTGTATACGCCATGGACATTCCCAAATGCAGCGGCAACTGTAAATAAGTTGCCTACTTCACTCAGTGTCTTATAAGCGTAGGCGACATCCTCGGGCTGGGTATACAGTTTCGAGTTTTCTACATCGGAATTATCAACACCATCTTCCTCTCCGCCAGTAACCCCCAACTCAATTTCAATACTCATACCAAGGGGTTTCATCCTTTTGTAAAACTGCACCGAGGTAGAAATATTTTCTTCGATGGGTTCCTCACTCAGGTCAAGCATATGTGAGCTGAACAAGGGTTTCCCTTTTTCCTTAAAAAAAGATTCTCCGGCATCCAGCAGGCCACTTATCCAGGGTAACCATTTTTTTGAGGCATGATCAGTGTGAAGCACTACGGGTACTCCATAGTACTTGGCCACATTATGGATATGGAGGGCGCCAGAGATGCCTCCCTGTATATTGCCTTGCAATTGATCGTTAGGCATGCCTTTTCCGGCAATGAATTGGGCACCGCCATTAGAGAATTGTATGATAACAGGAGAGTTGACCTTAGCCGCAGTTTCGAGTGTGGCGTTGATGCTGTTCGTGCCGATCGTATTGACAGCCGGTAAGGCAAATTGATTGTCTTTCGCATCTCGATATAGTGAGGCCAGCTCCTCTCCAAATAAGACTCCTGCTGAATATTTTTTCATAGTATGGTATTTAGTGTTGCAGTAAAACGCAAGGTAAAAAAAAGCAACAAGACCAGCAATTAGTTGCCCAAGGCGGCAATCACATCGTACTTGGTAACAATATGATAGTGGCCAGCTTCGTCTTTGGCCATTACAGCTCCATTTTCTTTGGTAATGTACAGCCTTAACTTCTCCGCTGCGGTGTCAAAGGAAGCCACGGGAAAAGGGGGTTCCATCACCTGCGTAACGGTAGCGTTCTTGAGTGCGGGATCATCGAATATCTTTTTGAATAGGCCTTGCTGACTGATCGCCCCGATCGGTTCTCCATTTTCCAGGATCGGGATCTGCTCAATATCATATTTCTTCATTAACTCCACACAATTGGCCACCGTATGCGTGGGTTCTACGCTGATCAGTTTCTTTGCTCCCCGAGAGCTTACAATGTCTTTTATGGTCTTGACTTCCAAAAACCCTCTTTCCATCATCCATTGGTCATTGTAGACCTTTCCAACATAACGACTGCCATGGTCATGCAAGATGCAAACTACCAAGTCGTTCTTGGTTAGTTGAGACTTTAATTGAAGTAATCCCTGTAAGCAACTGCCTGCGCTGTAACCGCAGAATAATCCCTCTTCTTTTGCCAGTTTTCTGGTCATCACCGCGCCATCGCGGTCAGTGACCTGTTCAAAATGGTCGATATAGCGCATATCATAGTTCTTAGGAACAAAATCTTCTCCGAATCCCTCGCTGATATAGGGCTTTACCTCGTTCATATCGATCTCTCCGGTTCTGAAGTACTTGGTCAGTAATGAACCGTACACATCAATGGCCCATATTTTGATGTGAGGGTTTTTTTCTTTCAGATACATAGCAGTTCCTGTGATTGTTCCTCCTGTGCCGGCAGTGCAGACCAAATGGGTGATCTTGCCATCGGTTTGACGCCAGATCTCTGGTCCTGTGCTCTCGTAATGCGCTTGCCGATTAGCCAGATTGTCGTATTGATTCATGTGGCAAGAGTTGGGTATTTCTTTTGCCAGTCTCGCTGCCACGCTGTAGTAACTCCGGGGATCTTCGGGCAATACGTTAGTAGGGCATACGATCACTTCGGCTCCCACGGCTTTTAAGATATCGGCTTTTTCTTTAGACTGCTTGTCGGTGGTAACAAATATGCATTTGTATCCTTTGACCACGGCTGCCAAGGCCAGCCCCATGCCTGTATTTCCACTGGTACCCTCGATAATGGTTCCTCCGGGTTTGAGCCGTCCGTCTTGTTCGGCTACCTCTACCATCTTCAATGCCATTCGGTCTTTGATGGAATTGCCCGGATTAAAATAATCTACCTTGGCCAACACAGGACAAATAACCTCTTTGGTGATCTTATTGAGTCGGATCAGCGGGGTATTACCGATCGTCTCTAAAATATTGTTTTTGATATCCATGCGAGTACTTGGTTTATCGTAATTGTTCTTTGGCTTTTTGAATAAAGGGATCTTGTGTGTTGGCTAACTGATAATAGCCGCTAGTACCCCAACGGTAGCGGGCAATCAGCCCCAGCAGATGGGCTTTGATGAAGGGAGGCATGGCGGCATCGGGTGCAAATCTTTTCCACTCGGCAAAGAACTGCTCTTGCCATTCTTTATTTTGCTGAAATGAGGATGGTGAAGCATACGACTGCATTTGCTTTCGATTCTTCACATAGTATTGTAGGGTAAATTCTGACATGGCATTGCTGCTGCCCAGCAGTAGGGGCGTCTCATCGGAGAGGCCCGTTTCTACCAACATCCTTGGTGTAATACCAGCTCCACTATAGAGAGTATCTCCGCAACTATTTAAAAATTTTCGCTGAGAAGTACGTCGGGTCACTGAATCGGTTTCTCTGAGGTCGGGGTGCAATAATCGGTTCGCTGCCGCCTCGTGATAGGCCTCATTTCCATTCTCGTACGAGCGTTGGATGCTTCTTCCCAGGGGGCTATAATATCTCGCCACGGTCAATCGGATGGCTGCTTGGTTACTAAGTTCGAATTGTTCTTGTACCAATCCTTTTCCAAAGGTGGGTCTGCCTATAAGGGTTGCCCGGCACCAATCTTGTAGAGCGCCTGCAAGCACTTCACTGGCGCTGGCAGAGCTTTCATCGACCAGCACGATTAGTTTTCCTTTTTCAAACAAGCCGGGCCGTCGACATCGATACTCTTTTTTGGCTTGATGGGCTCCTTGGGTATACACGATCAGTTTATCGCCATCCAGAAATTCATCGGCCATATCGATCGCCTCGTTCATAAATCCACCTCCGTTACCTCGCAAGTCAAGAACCAACGCCAGCATTCCCTTTTGTAAAAGGTCCTCGAGCGATTTCATCATTTCTTCGTAGCTACTCTCTGAAAAACGATTCAGCTTGATATATCCGGTGGTATCATCCATCATATAAGCTGCATCCAAGGCCGATAGGGGAATCTCTCCTCGGGTAAGGGTTTTCTTCATCAATTTATTATCGCGCAGCAGCTGTAAGGTTACGGTCGATCGATTGGGTCCCCGTATAAGGCGTTTGATCTGGTCGATCTGTATTTCTTTTTGCACTAGTGAGGAGTCGTCGGCCATAATGATGCGGTCTCCGGGCTCCAAGCCAGCCTTGCTGCTGGGTCCATCGGGAATCACATATGTAATAACGGGGGTATCTTTTTTGATGGAAAATTCTACTCCGATCCCCTCAAAATTGCCGGCCAATTCTTCGTTAGCAGTTTGCAGTTCAGCAGGAGGCAGGTAAACGGAGTGGGGGTCCAAATGGCCCATCAATTGTTCTATGGAGAGCTGTTCTATGCTGTCGATAGGGAGCGTATCGACATACTGAAGTCTGATCAGGTCAAGAGTTTCCTGTAAGGCACTGCCCCTATTTTTTTCGAAGAGGCCAACACCAGATGAAAGCGTTAACCGATTGCCCAGCCACATGCCCGCTATCAGGATAACAGAAAAAAGAAGTGGTTGTGCCCAGTTCCATTTTTTATTGCTCATTATTGCGCTTATTCTGTAATTTGACGCAAATTACTGGATTTGAGGGGAACCCCTTCTATCTCCGCACGAAGATTTCTATATGGCAGTTGTAACCTTGATCGCTGATAGTGGTGCTACCAAAACAGAGTGGTGTATTCTACAAAAGGGCAAGCACAGATCGATCCTCACACAAGGCATAAGCCCCTATTTCTTGTCGACTGAACAAATAGCCAGTGTACTAAAAAAAGAGCTTTGGCCCGCTGTCAGTAAGCTGGAGGTCTCAGAGATTTATTATTACGGCACGGGGTGCGCGAATGTTACGAATGCACGGTCAGTCAAAAATGCCTTACAGCAGGTCTTTCCCGATGCCGCCACGCAGGTTACGCACGACCTGATGGGCGCGGCCCGAGCCCTTTGCGGTAGCCAAAAGGGGGTTGCTTGTATTCTGGGGACCGGATCGAATTCTTGTTACTATGATGGAAAAAAAATAGTACGCAACAGTCCGGGTCTTGGGTATGTGCTCGGTGATGAGGGAAGTGGGGCCTACTTGGGAAAGAAAGTTATTCAGTACTACCTCTACGATACTTTTGATGAGGATCTGCGAGCCCGCTTCGATGCCACCTTTACGACTACCTCGGCCGAGATATTGGAAAGTGTATACAAAAAGCCGTTTCCAAGCCGTTACTTGGCAGGATATACCCAGTTTCTGGCCGAGAATCGCGGACACTATATGATCGAAAATATTATAGAAGATGGCCTCAATGATTTTTTCTTTCAGCATTTATGTAAATACAAGGAGATCTGGAAATATCCTGTGCATTTTACCGGCGGGGTAGCATTTGGTTTTAGGGATATAATAAAGCAACTTTGTGACTCCTACGAATTTGAACTTGGACAGATCCTGCAGCATCCGATGCAGGGGCTGATTCAATATCACGCATAAACCTTACCATGAGCTTCGAGCGTATCACCGAGCAAACCAGTCCATACCGACATTTGGAAAAAATGCCCATATTGGAGTTGCTACAGCATGTAAACAACGAAGACCAAACCGTGGCCCTGGCTGTTAAGAAGGCGATTCCACAGATCGAGCGATTGGTCGAGGCGATCAGCGATAAAATGCTTATGGGGGGTCGTCTTTTTTACATCGGCGCCGGAACCAGTGGTCGTCTCGGGATCGTGGATGCCAGTGAGTGCCCGCCCACTTTTGGGGTACCCTACGGATTGGTCATTGGGTTGATAGCCGGGGGAGAGAAAGCCATTACCACCGCGGTCGAATTTGCAGAAGACAGTCGGGAGCAAGGCTGGAAAGATCTTCTAGAACATAAGGTCTCTGATCGGGATGTAGTAGTCGGGATCGCTGCCAGTGGATCTACCCCTTATGTAATCGGAGCATTGGATGCCTGTCGTTCGCAAGGCATTGTAACTGGAAGTATCTCTTGTAACCCTCATTCGCCGGTAAGTCTGGCAGCCGATTTTCCGATTGAAGTGGTGGTGGGGCCCGAGTTCGTGACCGGCAGTACCAGAATGAAAAGTGGTACGGCGCAAAAATTAGTGCTCAATATGATATCGACAGCTGTTATGATACAGCTGGGCAGGGTAGAGGATAACAAAATGGTCAATATGCAGCTCACCAACGATAAGTTGGTAGACCGCGGTACCAAAATGCTTATGGAAAAATCGGGTATTGCTAATTACGATCAGGCGAAGACATTACTGGTCAGTAAGGGAAGTGTAAAAAAGGCACTTCAATTTTTGCAGACCAAGGAATAAGGATATGCATACGCTGGAGCCCTATTACAATTGGCAACATATTTATGTAAGTGAGCACGATAGCCGTTCACCCTTTTTTGGAAAGGAGTACTCCGAGTTTGCTTTCTCACAGACGATCTACAATTATTATATCCATCCACAATGGGATGATTTTGGTAGTCGTACTCTTTATTGTAAGGTATTGCTTTCGGATTATGAAGAAGGGTATGCCGTTATTGAGTTGTTGGGAGAATGGAACGATGCCGTAGAAAATGATATTATGATCTTTAAGCGAGCAGTGCTGGAGCATTTTCAAAACGAGTCGATCCGTAAGTTCATATTGATCGCTGAGAATGTGCTCAATTTTCATAGTGACGGCACGGACTACTATGAGGAGCTTTCGGCAGAATTGCAGGAAATAAATGGTTGGGCTGTTTGTTTAAATATGCCCCAGCAGTCTGAAATTGAGTTTAAACAGGCCGGGAATCATCACTTTATGGAACTTTTTAATATACCGGAATGGCGCTCGTACAGGCCCTTTCATTTGCTTAACAAGGTCGAATCCTTACTGGGAGCCCGATTGCTCCGATAAGC
The DNA here is from genome assembly GCA_044235515.1 of Chitinophagaceae bacterium. Lineage (GTDB taxonomy): Bacteria > Bacteroidota > Bacteroidia > Chitinophagales > Chitinophagaceae > JJ008. Next base: position 7,693 of record JBIIHS010000062.1, read on the forward strand.
TCGTGATTAGTATTCTTTTTTAAAAAATCTTTTCTCATTATTTGAGGCTCCGGTGTTAATTTTGCACCACGATTGAACGCAGCTACCGCCCTTTTCAATAGCTTAAATTTAAAATCTTTATCTGATGAAATGGTCTGAGTTATTTACTTCGTCCGTAGGTAAAAAGTGGATAATGGGGCTCACGGGAATTTTCTTGGTCCTTTTTCTGATCGTGCATGTTGGCCTCAATGCTTGCATTTTTGCCATGGATGGTGGTGTCATGTTCAATAAGGCGGCCCATTTCATGGGGTCCAATGCTGTCCCCCGCATTTTGGAGATCGGTCTCTTTGCCGGCATCTTATTGCATATTGTACAGGGTTGGTCTCTTGAATTGTCCAATCGGGCCGCTCGTAAGAAGGGCTATGCGATTTCCATGGGTAACAAAGGCAGCAAATGGTATAGCCGCAGCATGGGGTTGTTAGGAACTTTGCTATTTCTTTTTTTGGTCATGCACATTGCGCATTTTTGGGTGCCCAGTCGTATTACCGGCCTCGATCCGGTTATGATTGAAGGAAAGGAGTTTCATAACCTCTACGGAGAGATGCTCCAGATATTTCAAGGTAATCTGTTAGT
>JBIIHS010000063.1:0-8293 GCA_044235515.1 Chitinophagaceae bacterium
TGTTAGTGATACTAGTCCGCTATCGAATAGCGCCCGCTGGCGATCGAATTGCAGCTTGCCGATATTGAGGTCATTTTGTGCCGCGATCGCTTCGGCACTATCGGCTTGTACTTTTAACTGTAACTGCACGATCTTATTACGAAGTTGCTCCAGTTTTAACGTGAGCCCGCTATTGAGCGCGGCGATCTGTTTTTCGGCGGCCTCCGCTTTGCTTTGATAGAAGCTTACGGATTGCTCTTTCCCTTTTACCTGCTCCATGGTCCTGTTGAGCAGCTCCGGATCGAGGTAGTCTACCTTCACCTCCGAAAGTTGTATAAGCGTATCTCCGGCCTGTACGATATCCCCTTCTTTGACATGCCATTTAATGACCTGCCCGCCAATGATCGTATTAACCTGTTGTGGGCGCTGGTCTTGATAAAGGGTAGTGACCAGTCCCCGGCTGCGGATATTTTGCGTCCAGGGCAGAAAAAGAATAATGACCATTCCGATCAAAATGCCATAGAACCAATAACGCACCCTACTTTTTCTGTCGTAGCGGTAGATCTTTTCGTGTGATTTAAAGTTCTCTGTATGCATGGGTAATCTTCTTATTTGATTTTGGTAAGTCTGCCATTTCCTTCCATCCTTAATACCTGGTCGCAGCTGGCAGCGAATTCCTCATCGTTACTAACTACGATGGTGGTGATTTCTCTCAATTCAGACAGCAGCTGAATGATCTGCGCTCTGTTACTGTCTTCCATCCCGCTCCAGGGTTCTTCGAGTAATAATAATCGAGGTGAACCGGCCACGGCCCTTACCAACATTATGTTATGGATGATCTGTTCGGGTAATCGCTGTCCCATCGGATCGAGCACCGTATCAAATCCTTGTGGTAAACTGGCAAAATAGGCGCTTAATCCTACCTTATCGAGTAATTCCACAACACGTTTGATATCCACTCCCTCTCTTCCCATGGTAATATTTTCCCAAAGTGTGCCGGCAAAAATGTCATCTTGGTGCAGGACAATACCAATATGGGAGCGTAAGGAACTGAGTTCGTAATTCCGAATGGGAATATCATCTATTTTCAAAATGCCCTCAAAGTCAGCAAAGGCGCCATCGAGTAGTCTTAGCAAAGTCGATTTTCCTGAGCCTCCTTTACCGGTTACGCAAACTGTTTGTCCGGGTAGCACCATCAATTCTATGTTATCGAAGATGGGCGCTCTGCCCGGATAGCTGAATCGAAGATCTTTTGCTTCTATTTTGACACCCGTAGCCCTTGGCTCTAGCGTAATGTTACCAAACTGTTCGAGCGGCTTATCCGTCAATTTAGCCAACTTATCTACGGCAGTCAAGGTATCGTATACGCTATCTAAATTGATGATCAGTTTCTCCACTGAATTCAAAATGGTAAGGATCACGATCTCGGCCGCAATGAATTGTCCAATATTGAGTTGCTGGTTTACCAGTAGTATGGAGCCAAAGATCAACATGGCAGCGGTAATAGTCGTTTTAAACATCACCAGCGTTCGGTACTGCAATAAAAGAATTTTAAAATGTTCATTGCGGGCATCCAAATATTGCACAGTAGCCTCATCAGTTTTGCGCAGATGCAGCCCATTGGTGGTGGCGATTTTGATCGTCTTGACTACGCGGGCCATCTCTTCGAGCCAAGCGGCTACTTTGTATTTGGCAGCACTTTCTTGCAAACTGCTATCGAGCCCACGATTACCGGTAAAATAAAGGATCGCCCAGAGTATGGCCAACACCACTATCGAGAAAATAATGAAAGTAGGATGATAAAAAGAGAGAAGAAGCAGGCCAAAAAATATCTGAATGGTAGCGGTAGGAATCTCCAGTAAGATCTTCGAAAGACTTTTTTGAAGGGTAGCGGTATCAAAAAAGCGATTGATCAGCTCAGGTAGATACACTCCATCATTCTTTTTCAGGTCAAGACGGGGGATCGTATCGGAGTAAGCAAAGGCATAGCGAACGAAAAGACGTTGCTGTATCTTTTCGATGATCTTCATTTGGTTGATCTGCATAAGCCCGGAGATCAACACGGCCATCACCACTAAAAATACAAGTATGTAAATGGAGGCCCGAAAGGAGGCGCCCAGTACAAATCCTACAATGGATTGTATTCCCAGCGGCACGGTCAGTAGGATCAGCCCGTTCAAGACGGCATAGAAATAAATGGCCGATATCTCCGACTTTTCTAATTTGACCAGTTCTAAAATTCTAGTTAATGGACTTTTTATTTTTCCCATGTTGGATCAGTTGATAGTATGGTGATGCGAACGAACCCTGGGTCCGGGGACCCCAGCGGGCAAAAAGATCTACGATCAACAAAGGTTGGGAGGGGGAGCAACGTACTCCAAGTAAGGAGAGGGGGGAAGTAAGCAGCTGCGCCCATCAACCCTGTTCAGGCTTACATGTTTTTCGGCTGGGGCAAGACAGATCTGAAAGAAGCTGCTATAGTCCTTTTTTTGCTCTTTGATCTCGTTGATCTGATTAGCATTACTGTTTTTTTCTTCATCAACAACAAAGAGGCTGATCTGGTTCTGTTTCGTCAACGACATGGCCACAGGCAACAAGATTGTACCCGAAAAGGTGAATAGTAAAAAAAGGGCCAGTGTTTTCATATCGGTGGCAAAGATAACGCTGCTGTTTCCAGGGTAAAAATACCCCCGGTCACTTAATTGTCATATAATGCCTATTTTTTAACTATATTTTGCTAATTTTATATTGTTATTTAGTTGTAAGACAACAAGTTAAAGTTTTTTTTGTATGACGGGCCCCCGTTCCAACGCTAGCATATCACCGGCCCTTTCCCGGATTTTTCTCGACTTTTTCCGTAGTGAAAAAGCCGCTGGTTTTATATTGATCGGCTGTACTGTTTTGTCCCTCGTTATTGCAAATGGTGGCTGGGGTACAGATTACAATCATTTCTGGCACAGTCAACTTGCCGGACTGTCGGTCGAGCTGTGGGTCAACGATGGGTTGATGGCCATCTTTTTTTTAATGGTAGGACTCGAGATCGAACGGGAAATCTACATCGGAGAGCTTTCTAAATTTCGCCAGGCCTTTTTGCCCGTGATGGCGGCCTTTGGCGGGATGCTGTTTCCCGCGCTTCTTCATTTTTCCTTTACGCATGGCACCTCGTCTGTCAATGGCTTTGGCATACCGATGGCAACGGATATTGCCTTTGCTCTCGGTATCTTATCGTTGGCGGGCCGATCCGTTCCTACTTCGTTGAAAGTATTTTTAGCGGCTCTTGCGATCATCGACGACCTGGGAGCCATATTGGTGATCGCTCTTTTTTATACCGAGCAACTTTCTTTCTTTTATCTTTTCGCTGCGCTTTGCATTTTTTTGATCCTCTTTATGGCCGGAAAAAAAGGATTCGCCGTATTGCCGGTGTATTTACTAGCAGGGATGGTAATGTGGTATTGTATGTTCCGCTCCGGAGTGCATGCCACTATTAGCGGCGTGCTGCTGGCCTTTGCGATCCCGTTTGGTAAAGGAGGCGACCGATCGATCTCCGCAAAGTTGCAAAAGGCACTTCATCCGCTAAGCGCCTATTTTATCTTGCCGGTTTTTGCTTTGGCCAATACAGGGGTCACACTTAGCGCCGACTGGTCGGTCACGTTATTATCTCTTAATAGTTTAGGGATCATTACCGGGCTCGTCATTGGAAAGCCACTTGGCATTTTGCTTTTCTGTCGATTGGCCATTGCCGCGGGATGGGCTATTTTACCCGCATCGGTCAGTTGGAAGCATATTGCTGCTGCCGGTCTGTTGGCCGGGATCGGGTTTACCATGTCGATCTTTATTACGCTGCTGGCATTTAGCGATCCTCAAACAGTGGCGGGCTCTAAGTTGGCCATCTTGCTGGCTTCCACTTGCGCGGCCCTATTAGGTCTGCTGGCCTTTACGCTCATTCGATCTTCGCAAAAGAAAGCCCAAGGCATATAAGGTATATCGATCTGCCACAGAGTGCTTTCATTTTGTTCCTATTTTAGTAGTACCGAAAAAAGCCAGTCATGTCGTTTCCGTACCAGATCAAAACCCAGGCGCAATATCATCAGGAGTACAAGCGCAGTGTAGAAGATCCCGAGAGATTCTGGAGCGATATCGCCGATCACTTTGTCTGGCAAAAAAAGTGGGCCCGTGTGCTCGACTGGAATTTTACCGAACCTCGTATCAGCTGGTTTAGCGGAGCGCAACTCAATATCACCGAGAATTGTTTAGATCGTCATTTAAAAGATAAGGCCGATCAGGCTGCCATTATCTGGGAACCCAATGATCCCAGCGAACCCAACCGAATACTCACGTATCACGACTTGCATCGTCAGGTTTGTTTGTTCGCGCAGGTCTTACTCAATAACGGTATCAAAAAAGGAGATCGGGTTTGTATATATATGGGAATGATACCCGAGCTCGCCATCGCGGTATTGGCTTGCGCTCGTATTGGCGCTATTCATAGTGTGATCTTCGGAGGTTTTTCAGCACAAAGTATCAGCGATCGGGTACAAGATGCAGGCGCTACTTGCATCATTACCTGTGATGGGGCATTTAGAGGGGCTAAGGATATTCCGCTCAAGGCCGTGATCGATGAGGCCTTAACCACTAATAGAACCGTTAGCACTGTAATTGTCTATGCGCGCACGCGCATTGGTGTTTCCATGATCAAAGGCCGCGACCATTGGTGGGACGAAGAAATGGAAAAGGCTGCCCAGCAGGTAAAACAACTGGGTGCATTATTGCCTGCTGCCACGATGGAGGCAGAAGATCCTTTGTTTATTTTATATACATCGGGCAGCACCGGTAAGCCCAAGGGAGTGGTTCACACGCAAGCCGGCTATATGATCTGGGCGAATTACACGTTTGTAAATGTGTTTCAATATACGCCCGGGCAAATCCATTTTTGCACGGCCGATATCGGTTGGATAACTGGGCATAGTTATATTTTGTATGGTCCACTTAGTGCAGGCGCCACCACTCTAATGTTCGAAGGTATTCCTACCTGGCCCGATGCCGGTCGCTTTTGGGATATTATTGACAAGTATAAGGTGAATGTTTTATATACCGCGCCAACCGCCATTCGCAGTCTGATGAGTTTTGGATTGGATCCACTTGCAAAAAAAGATCTCTCTTCGTTGCAAGTGCTTGGCACAGTAGGAGAGCCCATTAACGAAGAAGCCTGGCATTGGTATCATCAGCAAGTAGGCAAGGGCAACTGCCCGATCGTAGATACTTGGTGGCAAACCGAGACCGGTGGTTGTCTCATCTCTAATATGGCCGGTGTTACGCCCGGCATTCCGGCATGGGCTTCGTTGCCCTTACCCGGCGTGCAACCCATTTTGGTCGATGAAAATGGGAAAGAGTGTCTTATACCCGACGAAAAAGGGATCGTAAAAGGAAATCTTTGTCTTCGTTTTCCATGGCCCGGCATCTTGCGTACCACCTATGGTGATCACGAACGTTGCCGTACCAATTATTTTGCTACTTATCCCGGTCTTTATTTTACCGGTGATGGTGCTCTGCGGGATGCGAGTGGTAATTATCGCATTACCGGTCGTGTCGATGATGTATTGAATGTGAGCGGTCATCGGTTAGGAACCGCCGAAGTTGAGAATGCCATCAATATGCATGCCGGTGTTGTCGAGAGCGCCGTGGTAGGATATCCGCACGAGATCAAAGGGCAAGGTGTGTATGCCTATGTGATCGTAGAACATTTGCATGGCGATGAGGCCCAGATGCGTCGTGATATTTTACAAACTGTTTCGCAGCAAATTGGTCCCATTGCCAAACCCGATAAGATTCAATTCGTAAGCGGGCTGCCTAAAACCCGCAGCGGTAAGATCATGCGCCGCATCTTACGCAAGATCGCTGAGGGAGAACTCGCTCAACTTGGCGATACGTCTACGCTGCTAGATCCCGTAGTGGTAGAATCGATCGCAAAGGGAAGAGTGGAGTAGTTTTCCCGTCGCGACGTAACTACAGCTTCTCCCCTAGTATCATTATACTTTGCTTCCCGTCGCTGTGTTTTTTCTTCTTGTTCTTGGTAGCGTCCGTGCCGCCCAGCCTGAATCCGATCGAGTAGGGTTTCATATCAAGGGCCTTATTCCACATGTTGTTCATGGCAAAATTTCCATAGAGGGTAACACCAAGAATACCGATCTCGCCGACCCAAGAGAATTTAAAGGGCTCAAGATCAAAGTCGCTTCGAAGCTTATCAATATCACCGTTCGATTTTGTCTTGAAGCGGGCAGCGTAGAGGAACCCGGCACTGGCTCCCGCCGATAAGCGTAATCCTTTGTCGGTATCGGGGTTTGTATTAAAGTGTATCATCATGGGAACCGTCAGGTAGTCGGCAGCCAGTTTTACTTTTTTCACCTGGTTAGCATTGACCAATCCGATTCGTGTGGGATTTTTTTGAAAGTATATGTTGGGTTGATCGAAGTAATAGTTATTCAGTTCCAGCCCCACACCATACTTCAAGTTGAGCTTATTCTTTACTAAGTTCAATCGCTGCATCACCAGCCAGATATTTACGTTACTGGCAAATCGGGTCTTAACTTTTAATTGGTCCTGCCCAATTCCCGCCCCTACAAAGCCCATCTGTTGTGCTTGTGTATAATTGCTCGCGTCATGATACTGCGCAAACCCAAGGTCTAAGATCAGCCAATCGTTCTCAATATTTTTGGGGGTTTTGTCGTTCTCCTGCTTGTCAATGGGCCAACGGAACTCCTTTTCAAGCTCCAAGAAGCCGCCGTTTTGATCACTCAGTTTCTCAAGTCCTTTTTCAATCTTCTGGCCTAGTTTGCGATCGGTATCGATCGTTACCTCCACTTGCTTTTCCTCGCGTCCATCCCCTTTCTCCGTACGGGTAATGATGGTCATCATCATCCCTCGTTTAGTGGTATCGGATGTTACACGGGTACGCCCTGTTGATTCCATGATAAGCGTATCGGCCTTTATGATAAGGGTGTCTTTAGTATAATTTTTGATGATGATAACGGAGTCTCTTCTTTCTTGTCCCAAGGCCAGCGAAGCAGTAGCGATCAGGCCAATACTAAACAAGGCGGTCAAAAGCAGTTTATTCATGGTAGTGTGATTTGCCCGCAAAGCTATCTCCTCGCCGCTAAAAAAAATGTTAATGACTTGTTGGATTCAGGACTTTTACATGAGCGGCACCAGCCCTTATCTTTGCGGCAAATTCTTGCTATGAACGAAAAGTTCGTAACGCGCATTGCCCAAGAGATCGAAGAGATCAAGAGCGCTGGCCTTTATAAATCGGAGCGTATTATCGAAAGTGCCCAAGAGGCCGAGATCGTAGTGGGCGGCAAGACAGTCCTTAATTTCTGTGCCAATAACTATTTGGGACTGTCTTCGCATCCAAAGGTGATCGAAGCGGCGCATCGTGCTATTGACCAGCGGGGTTATGGCATGAGCAGTGTCCGATTCATCTGTGGTACCCAGGACATTCACAAGGAACTCGAAAAGAAATTATCTGCTTTTCTGGGCACGGAAGACACCATTCTATATGCAGCGGCTTTCGATGCCAATGGCGGTGTTTTTGAGCCGCTGTTCCACGAGCAGGATGCTATTATTTCCGATGCGCTCAATCATGCATCCATCATCGATGGTATTCGTTTGTGTAAGGCCCAGCGCTTTCGTTACGAGCATAACAATATGCAAGATCTCGAGACCAAGCTTAAAGAAGCAGCCGGTTGTCGCAGCCGCGTTGTTGTTACCGATGGTTCCTTTAGCATGGACGGCACCATCGCTCAATTAGATAAGATAGTGGCTCTTGCCGAGCAATATGATGCGGCTGTTATGATCGATGAGTGTCACTCTTCTGGTTTTTTAGGACGTACCGGTCGAGGTACGCACGAATACCGCGGCGTAATGGGTAAGATCGATATTATTACCGGTACCCTGGGTAAGGCCCTTGGAGGGGCTTCCGGTGGATTTACCAGCGGAAGAAAAGAGATCATCGATATGCTGCGGCAAAAATCGCGCCCCTACCTATTCAGCAATACCCTGGCCCCTTCTATTGTTGGCGCTTCTATTGCCGTACTCGATATGCTTACCGAGACCACCGAACTACGCGATCGTCTCGAGTATAACACCACTTATTTTAGAAAAAAGATGACCGAGGCCGGCTTCGATATCAAGTCTGGTGATCATCCGATCGTTCCCATTATGCTCTACGATGCGGTACTGGCCCAGAAAATGGCTGCGCGTTTACTCGAAGAAGGCATTTATGTGATCGGATTCTTTTATCCTGTAGTGGCCAAGGGGC
>JBIIHS010000064.1:0-8280 GCA_044235515.1 Chitinophagaceae bacterium
ATGGTCCTGCGGGCCGATAACCGGGGAGAAGGCGGAACCTTTGCCTTATACGCACTGGTCAGGCGCCGAAAAAAATGGTTGGTGCTACCCGCCATGGTCGGTGGTGCCTCACTGCTGGCCGATGGGATCATCACACCCCCTATCTCGATCACCTCCGCCATCGAAGGACTCAAGGAACTGCCCTCGTTGGGGATAAAAGAAGGCAGCGATACGGTCGTTATAATCGTTCTTTCCATTTTAGCCCTTTTCTTTTTTTTACAACAATTTGGAACAGCGTCCATCGGGCAATTCTTTGGACCGGTCATGTTCATTTGGTTCAGCATGTTACTGGTCTTGGGGGCTGTCCATGTCTTTGACGATCTTACCATTTTTAAGGCGATCAGCCCTCACTATGCCATTGAGTTTTTGCGTACTTATCCCGGAGGATTTTGGCTACTGGGCGCTGTATTCCTTTGTACGACTGGGGCCGAGGCTCTCTATAGTGACCTCGGACACTGTGGCCGAAAAAATATTCGACTTACCTGGGGTTATGTAAAGATCTGTTTACTGATCCATTATTTTGGGCAGGGAGCTTCGCTGCTGGGGCATCCCTACCAGGTAGGCGGTGAATGGATGACCTTACCTGAATTCTCCGCAAAGTATGGAGAGATCACAAACGTCTTGAGAACCCAGTTACGCATCAATGCTTTTTATGACCTAATGCCCCAGTGGTTCATCATACCCGGTGTTATCATTGCCACTTCGGCTGCCATCATTGCCAGTCAGGCCATGGTATCGGGCGCCTTTACCCTGGTCAGTGAAGCGATGCGACTCAACCTTTGGCCTAAATTAAGAATACGGTATCCCTCGGAAGAAAAAGGCCAGCTCTTTGTCCCCACCATCAATCTTTTGATGTTCTTGGGTTGCGCCGGGGTGGTACTCTATTTTAGAAAGTCTTCGAATATGGAAGCTGCGTATGGACTGGCCATTATCGTTACCATGTTGGCTACTACCATACTATATGCCAACTACCTGGTCTTGCACCGGATCAAATCGTATTGGATCTATCTTTTTCTGGCCGGCTATTTGGCCGTAGAGGTCGCTTACCTGGTTGCGCTAATGGTTAAGTTTACGCATGGGGGCTACATAACGCTCATTATCGGCTTGCTGGTATTTACGGTCATGTACGTGTGGTACCGTGCCCGCAAGATCAAAAACCGCTATGTCGAATTTATCCGGCTCGAAGATTACATTCCCAAAATACAAGAGCTAAGCAGTGATCGAACGGTTCCCAAATACGCAACGCACCTGGTCTACCTGACCAGCGCCAATAATCCAAGAGAGATCGAGCATAAGATCGTCTACTCGATACTGAATAAAAAACCAAAGCGTGCCGATATTTATTGGTTCGTTCACATCGATACGGTAGACAACCCTTACACCTGCGAGTATAAGGTAGACCATATCATTCCCAACGATATCATCCGTATCGATCTCCGGCTAGGCTTTCGGGTAGAACCCCGCGTTAACCTTATGTTCCGAAAAGTGGTCGAGGAACTGGTCGCCAATAAAGAAGTGAACATCTTTAGTCGCTACGAAAGTTTATCGAATTCCCACTCGGTCGGCGATTTTCAGTTTATGGTGATGGAAAAATACCTGAGCCAGGACAATGAGCTGCCTTTCTTTGAACGGGTGATCATGAAATTTTATTTCTGGATCAAAGACCATAGTCTTTCCGAAGAAAAAGGATTTGGCCTGGACCTCTCTAACGTAACGGTCGAAAAGTTTCCGCTGATCGTAGCCCCCGTTACCAACTTATCCTTACGCAGGATCGAAAATTAATTCCCTTGCCTCCCATCCTCTGGTATATATTAGGCGTGGTACTGGGCTTATCGGTACTGGCTTACTTACTGCAAGAGCGTTTTATCTTTAGGCCGGAAAAACTGGCGGCCGATTTTCAATTCCACTACGAGGCGCCCTTTAAGGAATACTTTTTTGACATTAGCCCCGGAGTACGCATCAATGGTCTTCATTTTTATAGGGAAAAGCCCAAAGGACTCATTCTGTATTTTCATGGCAATACCCGCAGTATCAAAGGATGGGCTCGCTATGCCAAAGACTTTTATCGCTACGATTACGATGTGGTACTGGTCGACTACAGAGGATTTGGAAAAAGTACCGGTAAACGTAGCGAGAAAGAGATGCTGGGCGATATGCAATTTATCTACGATCGCTTATTGGAGTCGTACAGTGAAGACCACCTGATCATTTACGGCCGTAGTTTAGGCAGTGGTTTTGCTACCAAACTGGCCTCGGACAATCATCCCCGCTATCTGATCTTGGATGCCCCTTATTTTAATTTCAAAAAAGTGATCGAGCGTTTCTTACCGATCCTTCCAATACGTTGGGTGCTTCGTTATCACTTGCGATCCGACAAATGGCTACCCTTGGTAAAATGCCATACTTATATCATACATGGCACCCGCGATCGGCTGATCCCGATCGGACATAGCGAAAAACTACAACAACTTCATCCCCGAAAATGTACCCTGATACGCATCGATGGAGGCGGCCATAATAACTTGCCCTCTTTCGATGAATATCACAACTTTATTCGTGACATATTAAAATACTAATGGCCTCTTTATTACGCTTTGTTCGGCATCCACGCGTGCGAAAAATAATCAGCATCACGCTGCTGCTCTATGTGCTTGGCGCTATGATACTTTATTTTTTTCAAGAGACATTTATATTTCGCGCAAGAACCCTACCCCCCACGTATACATTTTCCAGTGCGCTTGCACACCAAGAAATAAAAGTGGCTATCAATTCGCAAGACACGTTGCATGCCGTCCTATACAAGTCCAAAAAGGAGTTCACCAAAGGACTAGTGCTCTATTTTCATGGCAACCGACAAAATATTTCTTGGTACGAAAAATTCGTTCCTTTCTTTACCGAACAAGGTTACGAAGTCTTGATGCCCGACTATCCCGGTTATGGAAAGAGCAAAGGAACGATCTCAGAAAAAAAATTGTATGAGTGGGCCGCGCTGAGCTACCAATTGGCCATTGCGCGCTTTGCAGCTGATAGTATCATCATTTATGGAAAAAGCCTGGGGACGGGGGTGGCCACACAATTAGCGTCGAGACGAGATTGCCGTAAACTGATCTTGGAGACCCCCTATTACCAATTTCCCGACGTCGTGCAACGCTTTTTGCCAATTTACCCAGTTTCGATGCTGCTGCGCTATGAGTTGCCCACCTATCAATATCTCCCCTATGTAACAGCGCCCGTTACCATTCTCCATGGAACCGATGATGGGATCATTTCGTATTCGCAATCCCAACGACTATCGACCCTATTTAAAAAAGGAGACCAATTAATTACTATCAAGGAGGGATCTCACAATGACCTGTTTAGCTTTCCGGAAACCCTTCAACACCTATCGACCTTACTCGATCATTGATCATTAACGAGATTACCACTCGGCCAGCAGCGAGCCGGTGGCATCGATCTTAAGCTCGTACAAGGCACCGTGTTTCAAGGTCATATTTCGATCGGTATGACTTACCGGAAAATCAAAACAGACCGGATAATCGTACTCGCTGATCCACGATTCGATAATTTCATAGGCGTTTTTACCAAAGGGGCGGTCGCTGTCTTTACATTCGGAGAATCCACCCACGACCAACCCGGCTAATGAATCGAGCATACCACTTCGCTTTAGCTGACACATCATGCGGTCTATGTTGTAAAGCGGCTCCCCCACATCCTCAATAAAAAGAATTTTATGGCGTGTGTCCAGTGCCGAAGGGGATCCAATAAGATGGGCCAGTAAGGCAAGATTACCTCCTACCAGTTCGCCTTTTACTTTTCCCATTCGATTAAAGGTATGCTCAGGACCACTGCAGGCAGAACTAACCCCTTGCAAGGTCTCCCGAAGCGATTGTACATACTCTTGTTGCCATTTCCCATCATTGAAAGCGGCCGCCATAGGGGCGTGTAAAGTGCAAATGCCAAAGTGGCGATAAATGTGCGCATGCAATATGGTAATGTCAGAAAATCCGATGATCCATTTCGGAAATTCAGCAAAGGCAGTAAAATCAAGTTGTTCGATAATTCTTCCGGTACCATAGCCCCCTCGAGCACAGAGGATGGCCCGAACGGATTTATCGTTGAGCATGCGCTGCAGATCGGTAAGACGCTCTTGATCGGTACCGGAAAAATAGGTAGTCGAATTTCCACCGACTGTCGATCCGACCATTACCCGGTAGCCCCACCCTTCCAAGACCTTTATGCAGGTCTGTACCTTTTCGGCTGGCATATAGCCCGCAGGACAAACCAAGGCAATGGTATCACCGGCTTGCAAATAAGGAGGTTGCTTCATGTTGGCGTAGAAAGAAAGAATAAAGGTAATAAGCCTAAGGCATTTTGGGACCAGCGGCGATTACGGTATTTTTGCTCCCACTATGGCTACCCCAAAAAGATACCTGGTAACATCAGCCCTACCCTACGCAAATGGATTAAAACATGTGGGGCATTTAGCGGGTGCCTACATTCCCGCCGATATTTATGTGCGTTACCTAAGAGCACAACAGCGCGACGTGGTGTTTGTGTGCGGAAGTGACGAGCATGGAACGGCCATTCCCATTCAGGCCAAAAAAGAAGGCACCACAGCACAAGCGATCATTGACAAGTATCATGTGGCCTTGAAAGAAGACTTTGAGAAGCTCTCGATCAGTTTCGACATCTATCATCGCACTAGTGCCCCCATTCACCACCAAACAGCAGCCGCTTTTTTTGATACGCTAGAACAACAAGGAGCCCTGGAGACCAAAGAGACCGAGCAGTTCTTTGACGAAGAGGCCAACAGCTTTTTAGCTGACCGCTACATCAAAGGTATCTGTCCGGCCTGTGGCAGTGACCGGGCTGTGGGCGATCAGTGCGAAAGCTGCGGACGTGCCTTAAGCCCAGAGGAACTGATCAATCCAGTCAGCACGCTAAGTGGTAAGCCGCCGATCAAGAAAAAGACGACACACTGGTATCTACCCCTTGACCGACACGAATCCTTTTTGAAACAATGGATCTTGGAAGACCATCAAAAAGACTGGCGCCCCACCGTAGTGGGACAATGCAAAGGATGGATAGAGGGCGGACTACAAGCCCGTGCGGTTACCCGCGACCTTGACTGGGGCGTGTCCTTGCCCCCTCGGATAAAGGGAGCCGATGGTAAGGTATTGTATGTATGGTTCGACGCACCTATCGGATATATCAGCGCTACCAAACAATGGGCCCTCGATAAGGGCAAGGACTGGGCACCCTACTGGCAAGATAAAGAGACCAAACTGGTCCATTTTATTGGAAAGGACAATATTGTTTTTCACTGCATCATTTTTCCAGTGATGCTGAAACTTCACGGGTATATCTTGCCAGAGAACGTACCCGCCAATGAATTCTTGAACTTGGAAGGAGATAAAATGAGCACCAGCCGGAATTGGAAGCTCGATATGCGAGACTATATCCGCGATTTCGTAGAGGCTCCTAATGGGGGTGAACAATGCGTAGATATGCTGCGCTATTACCTTACACAAATCGCCCCCGAGACCAAAGACAGTGAATTTACCTGGAAAGGATTTCAAGAGGCGGTCAACTCAGAACTGGTCGCCATCTTTGGCAACTTCGTAAATCGCACCTGGGTATTGATGCATAAATTATGTGCCGGAAAAGTTCCCCCTCTTCATTCGCAACAACTGGATGCAGTTGACGAAGAATTGCGTAAGACCATAGAACAAGCGCCCGCCACCATTGAAGCCCTGCTCGAGCAGTATAAATTCAGAGAAGCCCTTTTTGAGATCATCGACCTATCGAGAAAAGGAAATCAGTACATGCAGAAAAAAGAGCCCTGGGTACTGGCCAAGCAGCTAGAGCAAGATCCCTCGGCACAGGCAAGGATCGACAACTGCATCCATCTTTGTTTACAATTGACAGCCAATTTGTCGATCCTCATCAACCCCTTTATGCCGCACACGGCACGCACGCTTCTCTATCAAATGAAAGTTGTCGAAAAGATGCTGCAGTGGGAAAATGCCGGGAAGATCGACCTATTGAAGACCGGCTACTCTCTGCGAGCCCCGCAATTACTCTTCAGAAAAATAGAGGATAGCGAAATATCGACACAAGTTGAAAAACTAAAGCAAAACGCCATGTCTACTTCTTCCTCCGGAGCAGCGTCCGCTTCTGGTACGAATGCGGCTGTTCAATCAACTACTTCTGCAGGCCCCGTTTCACAAGAGAAAGCCCCTGCTGCGCCTGCCAAGGCTATCATTCAATACGAAGACTTTGCCAAGCTATCACTAAAGACTGGCATCATTCGTGCGGCGCAAAAAGTAGAAAAAGCCGACAAACTACTTTGCCTGCAAGTAGATTTGGGGCAAGAGGTCCGCACTATTGTGAGTGGAATTGCCCTGCAGTATGCTCCGGAAACACTGATCGGTAAACAAGTGACCGTGGTAACGAATCTGGCCCCTCGAAAAATGAAAGGGATCGAGAGCAACGGTATGATCCTGATGGCGGAGGATGCTTCCGGAAAATTACATTTTATTCAACCCGAAGATCCCATCGATCCAGGCGCGAACGTTAGCTGAGTTTTTTCGTTTCGAATTTTAAATCCAGTAATTTAGTAGCAGTAAATTAGTTGCATAACTAACTATTTTTTATGAACCGAAACATTCGTAAGGTGGCGGTGCTGGGCAGCGGTGTAATGGGCTCTCGTATTGCCTGTCACTTTGCAGGCGTGGGGCTCGATGTATTGTTGTTGGATATTGTACCGGCTGGCGTCACCACTGCCGATGGAAAGGCCGCCCGCAACCGGATCGTCAACGAAGCCTTACAGTCAAGCGTAAAGAGTAATCCCGCTCCTCTCTATGAGAAAGAGATGATCAACCGAATTCGTACGGGCAATTTCGATGACAACCTCAACGAAATTGCAACCTGCGATTGGATCATCGAGGTCGTAGTCGAAAGACTTGACATCAAACAACAATTATTTGAGAAGGTAGAAAAATATAGAAAGCCCGGTACGATCATTAGCTCCAATACCTCGGGCATACCGATCTCGATGATGACGACCGGCAGGAGTGACGATTTCCGAAAGCATTTTTGCGGTACGCATTTTTTTAATCCTCCTCGTTACCTTAAACTACTGGAGATTATTCCCACGCCCGATACCGATCCGGCTCTTGTGGACTTTCTAATGCACTATGGCGACCTGCACTTAGGTAAAACCACCGTCAAGTGCAAGGACACGCCCGCCTTTATTGCCAATCGCATTGGGGTCTTCGCGATCATGGCCATCATACACTTAAAGCAACAACTACAGTTGAGTGTCGATGAGATCGATGCCCTTACCGGCCCCATTATCGGAAGACCAAAATCAGCCACCTTTCGCACGGCCGATGTAGTAGGCATCGACACCATGGTCAAAGTGGCCTCGGGAGTGGCTGCTAATTGTCCGCATGACGAAGCGAAGGCCCTTTTTGCCATTCCGGATTGGTTACAAAAAATGGTCGATAATAATTGGCTGGGCGATAAAACCGGGCAAGGATTTTTTAAGAAAACAAAAAATGAAGAGGGCAAAAAAGAGATCTTGACGCTGGATCTGGAAAGTCTTACCTATCTACCCCGCAAAAAAGCATCGTTTGCCACACTGGAAGTTGCTAAACCCATAGAGGACCTCTCGACCCGCTTGATCGCATTGCTAAAGGGAAAAGACAAGGCCGGCGAATTCTATCGCCTACTTCACTACCATATCTTCTCGTATATATCACACCGCATCCCAGAGATCAGTGACGAGCTATACAGAGTAGATGATGCCATGATGGCCGGATTTGGCTGGGAGTTGGGTGCCTTTGAGACCTGGGATATTCTGGGTGTTGCCAACATGGTTGGCGATATGGACAAGGCCGGCATACCTGCGGCAGCCTGGGTCAAAGAAATGATCGCAAAAGGTCAAACGACATTCTATAAAACAGAAAGAGGAATTCGCAGTTGCTATGAGCCCGCCAGCGGAACCTATAAACCGCTTCCAGGGGGTGCCGACTTTTTGGTGATGAGCCACCACAAAGAAAAAACAGTTTGGAAGAATAGCTCTTGTACGCTGTACGATCTAGGCGATGATGTATTGGGCCTTCAATGGCAAACTAAAATGGGAAGCATTGGAGGAGATGTACTTAGTGGCATTCAAACAGCCATTGAAAAAGCGGAACAATCCTATCGCGGACTGGTTATTGCCAATGAGGGAGC
>JBIIHS010000065.1:0-8273 GCA_044235515.1 Chitinophagaceae bacterium
CATAATATCGAGTACCAGCGATTTCGCTCTGTAGGAAAGATCTGGTGGCCCCTGCTAAAGCAATACGAAAAAAAAGCGTTCTCTATAGCCGATAAGATCGGTTTTATTACCGCAGAAGATAAGCGCTTTGCTATTGAGCAATGGCAGGTCGCCCCCCAAGATTGCATCGATATACCTTATGGCGTATCCATCGATACCTACCCCACGGACAGAGGCAACTGTCGTATGGAAATTCTTGATAAGCATGCCATCGACGCCACCAATACCGTCCTGCTTTTTAATGGATCGCTCGACTATGCGCCCAATTACAAAGCACTAAAAGGCATTTTGAAAGAATTAGTTCCTCGCTTGCAAAAATATCCCGGACCAAAATTTACCCTGCTGGTTTGTGGTAAAGGGCTTCCTAAAAGAGATAAAGAATTAATCTCTTATCGAGCGGCCGGAGTCATTTATACAGGATTTGTAGATAGCATAGAGCCCTATATAAAAGCAGCTGATATCGTGCTCAATCCCGTTGTAGAGGGAGGCGGCGTTAAAACAAAAATGATCGAAGCCATTGCACAAGGAACGCCCGTTGTAGCAATGAAAACGGCTGCCATTGGAATGGCGCCAGCCCTATGTGAACCCCTGTTAGTGACTACCCCGGATCTGGATTGGGACCAATTTGCACAAGCGATAATAGCCCTTCGAACCAGACTGACCTTGGAAACCTTTCAGACACTCCCCGCATTTTACAGCTACTATAATTGGAGATCGATAACAGAGCGGCTGCTTGCCCATTTAACGGATCCATTTGCCGCTGCAAAAGAACACTAGCCCTTTAATCAGCAATCGGGCATATTCTTTACCCATATAGATGATCGAAAATAGAGCGTAATAAAGGCCCTTGCCCTTACGACGAGCCATGATCATCCTTTCGTGACGGATCATAACTTTTCTTAACCCCATTTGCTTTGCCGGTACTGTACTACCCCCCTCTAGATGAATAATGGTGGTGCCGGCAAAAAAGAAAATATGATATCCCAACTCGCGGATCTGCTCGCACCATAAGACATCCTCTCCATACATAAAGAAGCGATCATCCAACTGATGCCCAGGAAGGGACCGAACTATGGTGGCAGGCATTAACAAAAAAGCACCA
Source organism: Chitinophagaceae bacterium (assembly GCA_044235515.1). Classification (GTDB taxonomy): domain Bacteria; phylum Bacteroidota; class Bacteroidia; order Chitinophagales; family Chitinophagaceae; genus JJ008. The sequence continues at coordinate 1,142 of JBIIHS010000065.1, forward strand.
TTGACCCAATCGGCCTCGCAGGTCACATCATTTTTAAAATAGCGGCCCAACATCAGGTGAGCCCGTCTCTCATAGGGCAGCAGATATAAAAAGATACGGAACAGATCGAAGCACTCCCACCCAATAGATCTAAAGCGCCTGGCCACAAACTGGATCTTTCCATCAGGATAAACCTGGCGACAGCCCACCGCACCCGCCTGGGGCTGCGTTAAGAGAAATGCATAGGACTTGCCGATGCTGTCTTCCGTTAGTAAGGTATCGCTGTTCAGCAAGAGGTAATGCGTACCGCTTGCAGCTGAGAGCCCCAAATTATTACCACCGGCGAAACCCAGATTGGTCTTGCTCTTAATAAGCTTGAGAGCGGAAAATTCCTTTAAAAAATCCTCCGGATCGCACTCGGTCGAAGCATTATCCACCAAGATCACTTCAAAAGGCACCGAGCGGGTATGTAGGTATACAGATCGCAGACAGGCCGTGGTAAGCGAAAAGGTATTATAATTTATGATGATGACTGAGACCATTACCAAAGACTAAACGGATTTTTGATGAGTCCAAGCCGAATGCAAAGTTGATAGAGACGAGGCGCATATTTAGCCAATCCTACTTTGAGCGCGTGCAACCGGGTAAAAAGATAGACATCACCCAAATAAGATTCGTGCTTCTTATAAAAATAAGCTGCTGCCTTTAGGTAGCTATCGCGGTTAGCCCCATGCACCATGGAATGAGACAATACCCTATACGAAAATGACGCCATGGGCACATATTGGTATCGATACCCCTCAAAGGCCAGCCGCAACCAAAAATCCCAATCGGACCACATCATGATGGCGCGCTGCTCATCGTAGCCACCGACCTTTTCCCAACAGGATCGACGAAAAAGCGCACAGGCATCGATATAATTGGAGAGCATCAACCGCTGTAAATTAAAAGGTCCCACCGAAGAATACCCCGATCTTTCTCCAAACAAAAGTGCGTCGCCGTAAACAACACCGATCGATGGGGCTTGTTGAAAAAAGGATAAGGCCTGTTGTACAAAATCAGGACATAACTTATTATCGCTATCGAGTGGCCATATAAATTCACCGGACGCCTTTTTTATTCCCGTATTTCTAGCCGCTCCCAATCCCTGATTCGACTGCGTTAAAACAAGGATACCTTCTTGAGAAAGCGCCTTCAGCCTTTCTAACGTAAAAGGATCGGTAGAGCCATCGTTGACTATGATGTGCTCATAAGAAATTCCGCGGAGGGCCACTTGGACGCTCGCCACCATCTCATCAAGATAAATACCATGATTGTAGCAGGCCGTTATGACAGATACTTGAACCGACATGATCAGATCAGTTAAAGGCTTTATTAATGGCAAAGGTAGTCTCCGATCTCTCTTCTATTTCAAACCCATTTTGAATCAGCAGCCGGTGGATCAATCTCCGATCGGCCATATCATCATGAATCTCGATCAAGATCAACCTAACGACCGACAGATAACGCAGATCGGCCTGCTCGGAAAATACATCTGCTTCGCTCCCTTCGATATCGATCTTTAAAATATCGATTTGAGGCCAACCGGTTTGCTGCAATAGGTCTTGTACGGAAACACTGGGTATCCCCTCCACGGCAGTACTTGGCCTTACCGTAAAAGACCAATCCTTTTTATCACCCCCTTGGCGATCGATCATTACCGAAAGACCCGATTGAGACAGCAGGGCCGCTTGCAGTGCGCGAGGCACTTGTGCCGCTCCGCTGCAAGAAAGATTTTGCTCCAGCACCTTAAAATTGGCAGGATCGGGCTCAATGGCTAACAAACTGGCTTGCGGAAAGAACGACAAGAAATAGATTGAGGTATATCCGACATTGGCGCCAGCGTCCACGATACGTAGCGCAGTTTGATCGAGCCCTCTGGCTTTGATCCAACGAACGGCGAAACCATATTCCTCTTCAAGAATAATTTGTTGTAAGACATGCAGGTCGCTATGAGGAAAGGATCTTGCCCTTAACCCGGCAGAGGACCCATAATTAAAATAAACAGATTCCTTTTTATAATGAACATGAGTGATTAGCCCTTTTCGTAGTAAGCGCCCCACGCAATGCCGCGTAGCAAGGGGATAACTTATATAGCGCCTATAAACAGATCGGCAAGCCCTGTAAATTGTTATTAGCATACCTTTTTGGCCACCACCACATAATTAGTGGTGCTGATGGGATTATGATCAATAGCTTCCAAGAGTCCAAAGATCAGATTAAACAAGATGTACAAGCGCAGGGTGCTGAACAAAAACCGGATGACACCGATCTTACTTTGACATAGCGAGTGGATCAGGGCCTGACCGGCCAAAGCCCAGCTGCCTCCATTTTCTTGAATAGACAGCACCGAAAATCCGGTAGTAAGCAATAATTTCTCAAAACCATGGCGGGTAAACCGAAAAAAATCATAGGGTTCCTCATGTAAAGGCCAGTAAAAGGGACCCGACAAGATCAAGTGACCGCCCGGACGCAATAACCGATACGCCTCGCAAAGTAGTTGTCGGTGATCGAAAACATGCTCAATGGTCTGGGTACAAAGTACCGTGTCGAACGAATGATCTGGAAGGGGAATATCCGTAGCGGGGCAAATGATATCTACCTTTTGCAAGTGTGATTGCTCAATATCCACCCCTACGTAGCGGCTCGCGCGGTCGGCAAAAAGAACAGCATACGGTTTATTGCCACATCCGATATCCAGTACCTCTCCCCTGCCATACTCCGCAATTGCCTGCTTAAGCGATTTCCAAAATGGGGCATAATGAAGATAATCACGGCTACGCCAGGTAATGACAGACTGGGTAATACGTTGGTTGCGTTGAGGGGTTTGCAAAGGCATGATCATTCATCGTAAAGATACAAGATGACGCTATTGAGCCCGTTCTAAAAATAAGCGTAGAGATGCTTCCATCTCCGGTTGCCACTGGTAGGCCACGTTTTGAGTAAAGTACTGCAATAGGTCGTATTGAACAGGGGTTTCTATGAGGTCCAGTACTTCTTGCAGTCGATCGAGTCCCTTTTGATTGGCCTCGTTGAATGCCGTCAAAAAATCTTCGGAAAGGGGTACAGCGGCCAGCCAAGCCGCAAATACAAATGGAAGACCCGTATACTCTTTCCAGGCCAAGCCCAGATCATAAAAAAATTTGAACTTTCCGCGAGAGGCCAGGGCCCTGTCTCCAATGATCAACCCTGCCGTGGTACCCCCGATCTCACTTAAATACGCCTCCCCGGACGTTTCTGCGAATCGTATGGATAATTTCCAATGATGCTTGACCAGGATTCGAGTAAGGGCTACGGAGGTTCGGCTTTGATAATCGAGTAAGATAGTTTGGATCTGCTCAAGGGGTACCTCACTGAACAAACAAACGGAGGCGATCTCTCCATGGGTGGCGATACAATGCGAACCCACCCGCTGAAGAGCGGGAGCATCCTTTAAGAGGGCAACTGGTACTAACCCCAGGTCCAGCTCTCCCCTTTTTAGAGCCGACGCAATCGCAGCAGGATAACCAAGTGATAAGGTAATTTGATCACTAAAGGGAGCTTGTTGCAACCCGTAGAGCAAAGGTCTCGTGTTGAGATAGTTAACGATTCCCACCCGTATCTTCTTCAATTTAAACTAAATTTGTGCTCACAAAGGTACTGGATCGGTAGCCCATAAACCAATAGAATTCATGGAACATAGCCCACTCACCGCACTATCTCCCGTCGATGGCCGTTATCACTCCCAAGTGGAGCCATTAAAGGAATATTTCTCTGAATTTGGTCTCATTAAATACCGTATCCACATTGAGGCTGCATATTTATTGTTCCTCGAAAAAAAGAAGATCATCAAACTGGGAGCCAAGCCCGCCCAACACCTGAGACGGCTCAGTGAATCGTTTACTTTAGAGCAAGCGATGGCCATCAAAGAAATGGAGAGGACCACCAACCATGATGTAAAAGCGGTGGAGTATTTTCTAAAACAAGAATTGGATAACTGTGGTGCCGCTTCGCTGAGAGAATGGGTTCATTTTGGACTGACCTCACAGGACATCAACAATACGGCGATACCCCTGGCCTGGAAACACGCCATGGAAAATGAGTACTTGCCTGCCTTACTGAATCTCAATACCGAATTGCGTTTATTGGCCGAGCGCTTCATAGATATACCCATGTTGGCCCGTACCCATGGTCAACCTGCCAGCCCTACTAAATTAGGTAAAGAGTTCATGGTCTTTGTAGAGCGGATTCAAAACCAGATCGAACAATTCATTGGTGTGCCCTTTAGTGCCAAATTTGGTGGTGCTACCGGCAACTTCAATGCACATCATGTAGCCTTTCCCCATATCAATTGGATCAAATTCGGAAACGAGTTTATCGACTCATTGGGTCTTGTCAGACAACAGCATACCACGCAGATCGAGCATTACGACCAATTGGCTGCACAATTTGATGCTATGCGTCGCATCAATACCATCCTGATTGACTTTGCAAGGGATATATGGACTTATATCTCTCTTGAGTACTTTTTACAAAAGACCAAAAAGGGCGAAGTAGGTTCCTCGGCCATGCCCCACAAGGTAAATCCCATCGACTTTGAAAATGCTGAAGGCAATCTTGGTGTAGCCAATGCCCTCCTGGAACACCTTTCTGCCAAACTTCCTGTTTCTCGTCTTCAGCGCGATCTGACCGACTCAACGGTGCTGCGCAATATCGGTGTTCCCGTAGCGCACACGCTGATCGCCTTGCGTTCGCTCGAAAAAGGAATCAATAAACTAGTGCTTAACGATACCAAGATCTACGAAGATCTCGACCAAAACTGGGCGGTAGTGGCAGAGGCGATCCAAACGATCTTGCGTCGCGAAAATTATCCGGAACCCTATGAGGCGCTCAAGGCCCTCACCCGTGGGCAACAACGAATCACCAAGCAAACCTTGCATAAATTCATTGACGGCTTAGCCGTAAGATCCGCTGTAAAAAAAGAACTCAAACAAATTACCCCGCATAATTATACGGGCGTACAAGCACCCATTCGCTAATCCTTACTTATGAATCTCGCTACTGAAATGGAATTGTATGTCGGGATTGTTTGATATCTCGGTATTCAAGAACCATTCACTTTGCGCCAAGTAAACCGGGTGACCATCTTTGTCTTCGGCGGCATTAGCTTGCTTAAAGCGCAAAAAATCGAGCAGCTTGGCCGGATCGGCAGCTGTTAACCAACAAGCCTTATAAAAGGGCATGGAGTTAAATACTACCGATGCACCATATTCATGCAATAATCGATATTGTATTACCTCGAACTGTAATTCCCCTACGCACCCAATGATCTTTTTATTGCCCCCAAATTGGGTAAATAGCTGAGCAACCCCTTCGTCGGTAAGTTGTAATAACCCCTTTTCGAGCTGTTTGGTCTTGAGCGGATCCTTATTGACCACCTCTTTGAAGATCTCGGGTGAAAAAGAAGGTATACCAGTAAAATAGAAATCCTCTCCTTCGGTCAGGGTATCGCCGATCTTAAAATTACCCGTATCGAAAAGGCCTACCACGTCGCCTGCGTAGGCATCTTCGATGATACTCTTTTCTCTGGCCATAAAAGAGTAAGGATTACTAAAGCGTACATCTTTGTCCAACCGGACATGATGATAATATTTGTTGCGCTCGAATTTACCAGAGCAGACCCTGAAAAAAGCAATCCGGTCGCGGTGTTTGGGATCCAGATTAGCATGGATCTTAAAAACAAAACCACTCATCTTATCTTCTTGTACGTCTACCGGTCGAGTTGTAGCCATTCGACTGCGAGGTGTGGGCGCAATCCGGATGAATGTATCGAGCATCTCTCTAACCCCAAAATTATTGATGGCACTTCCAAAGAAAACGGGTGCGACCTTGGCTTGCAGATAGTCCTCTTCATCGAGCGGACCGTAAACTCCTTCCACCAATTCGGCATCCTCTCGTAACTGACGTGCATCATTTTCTCCCAGCCTTTTCTCCAATACGGGATCGGCCAGCGAGGCGATCTGAACACTATCCTCATCGGCACGGGTACCTGCCCTAAAGAGCAATAAACTTTGGTGGGTCAAATCGTATACTCCTTTGAAATCTTTACCGCTATTGATCGGCCAGGTCATCGGATGAAGCCGGATGCTGAGCTCTTTTTCGATCTCCTCGAGCAGATCGAAACGATTCTTACCGTCTCGGTCCATCTTATTGATAAAGACGATCACAGGCGTATCGCGCATGCGGCAAACCTCCATTAAGCGGCGCGTTTGATCCTCTACCCCATTGACACTATCGACAACCAAGATCACGCTATCGACAGCGGTGAGGGTTCGGTAGGTATCTTCCGCAAAATCCTTGTGACCCGGGGTATCCAGCAAATTAATAAGCACGCCGTTGTACTCGAAACTCATTACCGAGGTGGCTACCGAAATTCCTCGCTGGCGCTCGATCTCCATAAAATCACTGGTAGCATGTTTTTTGATCTTATTGCTCTTGACCGCACCGGCCACCTGAATGGCTCCGCCGAAAAGAAGAAATTTCTCCGTAAGAGTAGTCTTACCGGCATCGGGGTGAGAGATGATCGCAAAACTGCGCCTTTTGGCTATTTCTTGCTGGTATTTCATGGGAGCGCCGCAAAGGTAAGGGGGAGCGTTCACTTGCGAGCAGGCCCGATAAAGGTCCGCTACTGCCGTTTATCAAATTCGTGAAGAAAGTGCCTCCGAAGCCAGTAAATTTGCAGTATGATCAGCGGCACCGTAGAGATTATAGTCAGCAGCTTCAAAATGGCCATCCAGGAGCTATGGAAAAATAAGCTTCGCACTTTCTTGTCGCTGTTTGGTATTACCATTGGGATCTTTTGCATTATCGGTGTACTGGCTACCGTCAACAGCTTGGAACAAAATATCCAAAATGAGATCAAATCGCTTGGCAACAACACCATCTACATAGATAAATGGGAGTATGGTGGTGGCGGACCCGATTATCCCTGGTGGAAATTCGTAAATCGACCCTCACCACGTTACCAAGAGGTGCAGGAGATAAAAGACAGGACACCCATGGCCAAGTATGTGGCCTTTCATAATAGCATCACCGATCCGGTAGAGTTTGCCGGCCGACAACTTAGCGATGTAAC
>JBIIHS010000066.1:0-8242 GCA_044235515.1 Chitinophagaceae bacterium
AAAAATGGATATAAAAAAGTGGCAGGTGATCGCTGGCCCTTTCATAAGAGCACAACCCTGACAGCAGGATGCTGCGCCGAAGAAGGAAGCCAACTCATGAAGGATTTCTTTCAACAAAAACGCTGAGCTGCCCGCTGCATAGTACCTTTGCAGTATCTAAACTATATTGATATGCCCTTTACACTCGCGCCCCTCCCGTACCCCCATGATGCACTAGAACCACACATCGATACCCTTACCATGCAGATCCATCATGGTAAACATCATCAAGCTTACGTTGATAACCTCAATAAAGCCATTGCAGGAACCCCCAACGAAAATCTTTCTCTCGAATCGTTGGTAGCCAGCGCTGGCAGTATATCGCCCGCCGTTCGCAACAACGGGGGTGGACACTGGAATCATACCTTCTTTTGGGAAAGTCTGGCTCCTCAAGCCGGTGGTGTCCCTTCAGGAAAACTAGCTGATGCCATCAACGCATCCTTTGGATCGTTCGATAGCTTTAAAGAAAAATTCGCTACCGCCGGTATGACCCGTTTTGGAAGCGGATGGGCCTGGCTGATCGTGAACAATGGCAAAGTGGAGATCTGCTCTACTCCCAATCAAGATAATCCGCTGATGGATATTGCGGAGACAAAAGGTACTCCGCTACTTGGCGTAGATGTATGGGAACATGCCTACTACCTGAAATACCAAAATCGCCGTGCCGATTATTTAGCGGCCTTCTGGCAAGTGGTCAATTGGAACGTAGTGGCAGCCCGCTACGAAAAAGCCAGCTAAGCACTCTATTTACGGAACCGGATCATAGCCGCTGCTTCCCCAAGGATGACAGCGGCTAATTCTTTTTAGGGTTAACCAGCTACCCTTGAACAATCCATGTCGCTTTAAAGCCGTTACAGCATAATGAGAGCAGGTTGGCGTATAGCGGCAAGAAGGGCCCAGCCAAGGCGAAATGATCCATTGGTAAAGCTTGATCAGGACCAAAAAAGGAAAGATCAATAAACGCTTGAGTAGAGCCGTCAGCTTGGTTAGCATATTATCCCGCTTGATAAATGGTCACTAATTTGGTGAGCCCCTTTTGCAGTTGGGCAAAAAGCTGCGCATAGTCAGGCACCTCCTTATCGGTATAAATAAAAAAAATATCGATTCCGGCAGTGGGAGCTATTCGCTCCGATAAGATGTTTTTTTGTAACCGATAACACTCCCGTAGCTGCCGCTTGATCCGATTACGGTCTACGGCGCGTCGAAATAATTTAGAGGATACACCCACCCCAACGCGGATACCGGGTTCGGCGGAGCGCGCATGCAAAATACGTAGCGTTCCTACGCTGTGTCGCTGCCCGTTAAGGAACAAGGCATCGATCGACTTTTTGCTTTTTAGTCGCTCAGTTGATGGCAATGTATAGCGATGGGTCAAGCGCGCGTATTACTGATAAAAAGAGATCTCATAAAAAAAGCTCCGGAGATTCCGGAGCTATAAAATTATCAAAACCTCCGGCAGCCCGGAGAGGGATCGTTATTTTAGTTTACGCTCGTCGGAGACCGTCAATTTCTTGCGACCCTTGGCACGACGAGAGGCTAATACTTTACGCCCGTTAGCTGTTTCCATGCGCTTGCGAAAACCATGTACGGTCTTACGACGCTTACGGTGAGGTTGAAATGTACGTTTCATAGTGTGTTCGTTTTTTCACTCATTTAGAAAAATAGACCGGGAGAACGGTCCGGGTTTCCTTTTACGCCAGGTCACCACACCCGTCGTATTGTGAAAGGACCGCAAAGGTAAGGGATCGAAAGGAGATCGGAAAGAAAATTAAACCATTGTTTTTCAATATACTAGATGACCGTTCCGGCTAAATTGACCGTAGAGGCGTGAACGGGAGCTCCAAAGAATTGTGCGGCCTGGGCATCAAAATCGGGGGCTGAGTCTGTGGTAAAGAATTTGAGCTCCCCCTTTCGGGTGCATCGATCGCCGATCTCGGGATGGCGGTTGAGATAACTGGCCAAACTGGAAGCCACGATCTCTCCTTGCGAGATCAACCGTACGGACTTAGGAAGATGCCTCTCTATAACAGGACGAAGCAATGGATAATGTGTACAGGCCAGCAATAGAGTGTCGATGTCTTGATCTTTTTTTAAGATGGCCTCTACATGCTTTTTTACAAAATAATCGGCGCCCTCGCTCAGGTGCTCGTTATTCTCGATCAAGGGAACCCACATCGGGCAGGCCTCTTGAAAAACGGTCACGTCAGGAAAGAATTTTGCAATCTCCAACGGATAAGAGTCAGAAGTAACGGTACCTTGTGTGGCCAGTACCCCCACTTTCCCCTTTTTAGTGTATTGCCCAATCACTTCGGCCGTGGGGCGAATGACCCCAAGCACCCGATTGTGGGGCGCCATTTTAGGCAGATCATTTTGCTGTATCGTCCGAAGTGCCTTGGCCGACGCCGTATTACAGGCCAAGATAACCAGCGGACAGCCTTGTTTGAAAAACCATTGTACGCATTGCAGGGTGTATTGATAGACGGTAGCAAAAGAGCGATTCCCATAGGGAGCACGCGCACTATCTCCCAAATAACAATAATCATATTCCGGCAGAGCGGCTACCAGATCGCGCAACACGGTCAACCCTCCGTAACCGGAATCAAATACACCGATCGGCCCTTTGGATAATGCCTGCATGTCACAAATGTACTCTGCTAAAACAAAAATGCCCGATCTATAAGAGACCGGGCATGAATTTTTTTACGCTCCTTTACCTTCCGGGTGCGTTCGGAGCAGCCGGCTTGGGTAAGGATAATTTCAACTTGGCCGCTACGGCAGCAATCATATCATCCGTTTCGGGGGCTACCAGTAACCCCTCCTTGTTAAGTACATGAGTATATCCCTTTTCCTTTGCTACGGCCCGAATGGCATCGTAGATCTTACGATAAAGGGGAGCCAGCAATTCATTTTGCTTGGCTTCCATGGCTTGGTTAACGATCTGTTGCCAGTTTTGGATGGTATTGATCAGCTGAGGAAGTTCCTCTTCGAGCTGCTTCTTAACGGCAGCAGGCGGAGGCTTCAGCGTGTCTTTGTACATACTGTCTTTGTACTGATAGGTCTGGATCAACGAGGCATACTGAGGGTTGATGGAATCAGCTTGGTAACGAGACAAGATCGAATCGAACTTGCTGATCTCGGGCATCAGCGAGAGTACGTTCTCTACACTAATGTATCCGATCTTGGTCTGTGCCGATGCGATACCGGTAAGACCCAGCAAACCAGCAATGGCTAAAATCACGACTAGGTTTTTCATGTTGCGTATAGTTTAAAACAGTTGTATTGTTATTTATTTGATCCCCAACTCACGAAGCACATCTTCGCTTTTGTCCAGTTTGGGGTCGGCAAATATAACGGTTATTCCTTCACTTTTGTCCAGCACAAAATCATAGCCACGGGCACTGGCCATTTTCTGTATAGCGTTGTATACTTTGTCTTGCACGGGCTTTACAAGCTCCTGCCGCTTTTTGAACAGATCGCCTTCGAAACCAAATCGACGACGCTGCAGATCGCGGAGTTCCTTTTCTCTTGCGAAAAGCTGGTCTTCTCTGCGTTTTTTCAGCTCGGGGGTGAGCATTACTTGTTCTGCTTCAAAATCGCGGTACATTTTGTCGAGTGATACCTGCATACTGTCGATCTGCGTTTGCCAAACAGCTGCCATCCGGTCGAGCGATTGCTGGGCTGCCTTATACTCGGGCATACGGTCTAAAATGTAACGCGTATCGATAACAGCGTATTTCTGTGCCCCGGCCAGAAAACCAAGCATCAAGAAACCAATGGCAAAGAAGATATTTTTCATGTACGATAATTTCTATTCCGGCTCAAAGCCCAGCATAAAGGTAAATCGAGAGATCCCTTTGAGACCAGTTTGTCCGGGCACAGCACGATCCAGTCCCAGACCGTAATCGAAACCAAGTAAACCGAACATGGGAAGAAAGAAACGCATACCGGCTCCTACGCTGCGGCGCAAACGAAACGGATTATAATCTTTGTAGTTGTACCAACCATTCGCAGCCTCAAAGAAGGTAAGTGCATAAATGGTGCTACTAGGATTGGTCACCAAGGGGAATCGAGCCTCGAGCTGGTATTTATTGAAGATGGTAAAGAACTGACTGGCACTTTGCTGATCGGGATTCACTGTAGGGTCCGATGTCTGATAGACCGGATAGCCACGGTGTGCGACGATATCGAAGCCAAGTAAGCCGAAGTTATTGGTAAGACCGGCATCCCCCACCTGAAAACGTTCGAAGGGTGAGAACGGAAGGTCTTTGTTATAGCGTCCCATAAATCCGAACTTAGCAGCCATTTTTACTACGAACTGGCGATTTTTCTCTGCGCCCAATGGCTTACCAATCGGAACATACCACTCGGCATTAAAACGCCACTTGTGATACTCAGGACGACGATACGCATTGTAACCTGCCCCAACCCCGCTCATCAATGAATAAGGTGGCGTCAATTGTACACTTCCTAAAAAGTTAGAACCACTGGTAGGGAAGATGGGATTGAAAACAGAAGATCGCTGCAAAGCGAGCTTGATACTTACGTTGCTCGAGGTTCCGCTGGTAAAATCGCTGCTGAAGATGGGATAGTTCATCAGCTTGTACTGCGTAAGATTAAAGGTAAAGACCAGGTTAAAATAGTCGTCTGGCCATTTTAGCTGCTTTCCAAAGGCTACCGATATACCACTCGTGTTCAGATAATTCGTATCGGAACGCGCTTTATCGATACGGCCTGTAAAGGGATCGAAGGCATTGGAGAAACGACTGCTATTGAACCCGAGGGTCAATGAATTTCTTTTCTTACCACCCAACCAAGGTTCGGTAAAAGAGGCGCTATACGAGCGATAGGCTCGACCGTTCGATTGTAAACGAACACTCAGCTTTTGACCATCCCCCGTAGGAAGTGGATCCCATGCCGATTTTTTCCATATGTTTCGAACGGAAAAATTATTGAACGTAACGCCCATGGTACCGGTAAGACCGATGCCTCCTCCCCAACCGGCGGAGAGTTCAAGTTGATCAGCCGATTTTTCTTCTAACTGCCAGTTGATGTCCACGGTGCCATCCTCCGGATTGGGAACTACCCCTGGATTGATCTTTTCTTGATTGAAGAACTGAAGATTACCCAGCTCGCGTTGAGAGCGAATCAACTGAGAACGGCTGAACAATTCACCCGGCACGGTACGCAATTCGCGGCGTACTACATAGTCCTTTGTCTTTTCGTTGCCCGCAATGGTGACATTCTTGATACGCGCCTGAGGACCTTCCATGATACGGATCTCGTAATCGATCGTATCGTTGTAGACCGCCATCTCGATGGGCTCGGCCCGGAAGAAAAGATAACCATCGTCCATGTAGTAACCACTAATATCGCCACCTTCCTGCGCTGCTTCTTTACCTAATCGCTTGTTCAATAACCCTACGTTGTAGATATCACCTTTGTTGATACCCAGCAACACATTGAGGATCGAATCGGAATACTTTGAATTTCCTTTCCAAACGATATCGCCAAAGTAATAACGGTTTCCCTCCGTGATCTTAAAATCGACATTCAAACGTCCGTTACTGGTCATGTATTGAGTATCGGCTACAATTTGAGCGTCACGATATCCGTTGGCATTATAGTAATTGAGTACTTTTTCTTTGTCCTCTTCGTATTTCTTGGCATCGAATTTTGCTGAGCTCAGCAACTTGAAGCGGAAATAAGGATCGAGTACCCGCTTGGTCTTAGAGATCGATAAAAATCCCCAATCCTTTATGTACTCGTTGAACGAAACAGGATGGCGGTTGCCATAGGGACTTTGGGTACTATCACGCTTCAGGGTAATGCGTGTCATTTCCTTGGTTCCCTTAAGTTGTTTTTTGAGTTTTAGATTATCGAGAGCGGTATTACCATAGAAATTGATATCTCCGATCAAGACTTTCGATCCTTTCTCTACACGGATCAATAAAAAATTAGAGTTGGCAAAGGTGGGATCAGGCTTCTCTTCGATCAACACCTTTACATTACGAAATCCTTTTTCGGCATAATGCTTCGTGATCTTTTCAACGATCTCCCTTCTGGTATTCTCCGTAATGATGGTTTGCTTCGATAAAGTAAGTTTGGTCAGCAAGTCTTCTTCTTCCGATTTACGGATACCGGCAAACTTGTAGTTACCCAGTCTGGGGCGCTCCTGTACATTGATCTCGACCCACACCTTTTCGTCCTCGATGCGTGTGACCAATACTTGTGCCCCGGAAAAAAGTTTCTGTCTCCACAGATTATTGATGGCCTTGCCAAAGATCTCTGCTCCGGGATGCACGAACTTATCACCAGGCTGCAGGTTGGCTATGGATAATACAATGGCTGTATCGAGATAACGAATGCCCGTGATCTTGACATCGGCGATCACATATTCCTTTACGATGCGGGCATTTTGCCACTCGAGTAACTTTGGGTCAACCGAAGTGGGTCTGGTAGTATCGGGGACTTCCTGTGCCCTTAAAGGAGACTGGGCGGCCATCAAACCCGCGAACAAACAAATCCAATAAAAAGAAAAATTACGCAATTAGTTAGTTTTCAGCTTATTAATGAGAATTCAATCGAAACAATGGCTGGCAAATTAAGTGTAAAAATCGAAAGTCTTTGTTAAAGCTGCTCACTGGTTTTTCCAAACCTCCTTTCGCGCTGTTGATAGTCGATCAGGGCCTCATACAGATTCTCTTTTCTGAAATCGGGCCAGCGAACGGGTGTAAAGTAGAGTTCGGCATAGGCCAATTGATACAGTAAGAAATTACTGATGCGGTACTCTCCGCTCGTTCTGATCATGAGCTCAGGATCAGGGAACTTGCTGGTAGTCAAGTAGTTTTGTAAAGTATCTTGGTTAATGTCCTCAATGGCCAGTCTCTCCTTTTTAACCTCGTAAGCGATATTTTTGACAGCATTCAACAGTTCCCAACGACCACTATAGCTAAGCGCCATAATCAGGTTGAGTCCCGTGTTCTTGTTGGTCATCTCCAGGGCCTCTTCGAGCTCCTTTCGGGCATAATCGGGTAACATACTCATGTCTCCGATCACATGCAATCGAATATTGTTTCTTCCCAAGCTCTCAACTTCTTTTCGAATCGTGCTGACCAGTAATTCCATCAACCCAATTACCTCGTATTCGGGACGATCCCAATTTTCGGTAGAAAAAGCATATAGGGTAAGATACTCGATGCCCAACTCGGCACAGCCCTCTACAATGTTGCGTACACTTTCTACACCCTGGTAATGACCAAACAGCCTGTCTTCGCCTTTTTCCTTGGCCCACCTGCCATTCCCATCCATGATAATGGCGATATGCCGGGGCAATCTTTCCTTTTCAATTTGATCGAGCAAGGCCTGCATAAAGGCGGACGGTTTAATGAGGGAGCAAAATTACCCCGAATTTTTGGGTTTACGTTTCAGGAACCATTGATATCGGTTTCCCGGCTGATCGGCCAGCGGGCTAGACTATGGCATTAATCCGCTACAGGGCATCGGTAAGTCGAAAGGTTAAAGCTAAGTGTGACCATGGCAGTTACGAACTGGTCTTTTTGACGACTGCCATTTCCTCTTTCTCGACCTGGCAATCCAATGGGCGTGATCCCTAGCTCACCGGAGCGATCACTGAGCAGCTGTGCCACCGACACTCCACCGGGCGGCTTCGGAAAGGCGGCCGGATCGACATAGGTCGCACTGACATCATCAAGGTAGTCAGTGGTTGTAAAGCGATGCAGCACCTCAAAAGAAATATTCATACGGCCCCCGCTCAACGCATATTTGATCCCGCCTCCAAAGGGAATGCTAAAGGCCGAAGGGGCATACATTTTTCGTTCGGGATACAACGGGCTGTTCTGGCCCTCGGTCCCTACCGGCAATTCCCTGAAATAATATCGTTCCCCTTGTAAGTCGGTGTAGGGATTGTATCCAAATACACCAACACCCAATGTCATGTACGGCGTAAAAGAAGCGGCGGGATCGCCTGGTACAAATCTGAAAAAATTAAAATCGCCCTGTAGGGCTACCTCCCAGACGGGAGACCTAAAGTCGAGGTTACGCGAACGCATCACTTCATTTTGTGTATTAAAGCGATCGGCAAAACCCAGTTGCGCATAGGTCAGAGAAGCCCGGGCTGCAATATATCGGCCCAGATTTTTTTTAAAAAAGAGCGTGGCCGCTTGCGCGGGATGGTTCAGCTTGG
>JBIIHS010000067.1:0-8220 GCA_044235515.1 Chitinophagaceae bacterium
ATTAATTTTGGGCAACGTAGCAATTAGTGATTGCCCATAGCGCGATTGCCAAGTTCGATTTTGACCTTGTTCACCAACACATTCTTTTTGAATGGTAGTGTGAAGGAATTTTTGCCAGCTTGCATCGTTACGTCCGTGTTGAGCTGGATCAACTTTGGTTGCTCGGTTGCCAGTACTGTTTTGCCGCGAAAGTCATAGCCGGATTTGAGCGAAAGGGTACCATTGAAACCCAGCGTCTTTGCACTCATGAGTTTACTGGCAGCAGAAGCTTTCTTTTTCTTACCCAGACCCAGCGACGCAAAGGATACTACTCCTGCAAAGAGGAATAGGCCTAACAACATTGTCTTTGCAAGAAGACCTGGGCGATATGTGAAAAAAGAGTTAAGCATCTGGTACAAAAATAATAAACAAGAATATGGTAGCAAAGTTGATTTTTTATTTTTTTTTTGGCCCTTTGCGCAGGTTTAGGCCGGGGCGGGCAAATAATACACATTTGGGGATAAAACCCTGATTCTCTTTGCGGTATTTTTGTAGTAAATTGAATTAAACAACGCTAAAGCCATGGCAGAGCACACCCCCCGCGAGGATAGAGAGGAAATGGCTGAATTGCTCAGCCGGTTCGAGCAGTTACGCGCCGGCGGCAGCCCCCCCTTTATTGAGGAGGAGGCCTTTGAAAAGATAATCGACCATTTTCAGCAAAAAGAACAGCTCGATAAGGCCCTCGAGGCGGCCAATATGGCCGTTGAGCGTTATCCCTATTCGTCTGCTTTACAGGTTCGTAAGGCCGACATTTTGTTGGTGAGTCGTCGCTATAGGGAGGGGTTGCGGGTACTCGATCAGGCGCACTTATTGGATAGCCGCGATATCAATATCTACATTCTCAGAACCGACGCATACCTGGCACTGGACCAGCAAGACAAGGCCGTGGCGCTGCTGCAAGAGGCCTTGCAGCATTTTGAGGGAGAGGAAAGGGTGGAACTGCTTTTTGAGTTGGCTGATGTGTACGATGATTATGAAGATTTTGATAAGGTCTTCGATTGCCTCAAGGGGGTTTTGGAAGTAGATCCCATCAACGAGGAGGCCTTGTATAAGATTTGTTTCTGGACCGATTTTACCGGCCGCAACGAGGAGGGGATCAAATTGCATCAGCAAATACTCGATGATCATCCTTATAGCGAATTGGCCTGGTTCAACCTGGGGGCGGCTTATCAAGGGCTCAAGTTGTACGAAAAATCAATAGATGCCTACAAATATGCTGTGGCGGTCGAAGAGAAATTCGATTATGCCTACCGTAACATGGGAGATGCGTATATCCGTCTTCGTAAATACAGAGAGGCCATTGAAGTGTTGGAGCGTGTTCACGAGCTGGCCAAACCCGAAGATGTGATCTATGAGGCCATCGGCTATTGTTACGAAAAATTAAAGCAACCCGCCCAGGCCCGTTTTAATTATCGCAAGGCCTCTCATCTCAGACAAGAAGATAGTCGTATCCTCTATAAAATCGCCTGTACTTATTTCAACGAGCAACGTTGGGAGTCTGCCTACAAACAAGTGGATACGGCCATTCGCATGCACCGAAGCCAATTCGATTATCAGTTATTGGCGGGGGAGTGCTGCGTACACCTGGGTCGTACGAAGGAAGCCGTCCAGCATTTTATGCAAGCCGTTCGGGCCAAGCCGCGAAATCTGGCCGGATGGGACGCGCTCATTCGTTTTTTGGTTCAGGCCGAGCAGTGGGAGGAGGCCCTCTTGCAAACAACCCTGGCCTTGCAAGCCACCAAGAATAAGCCCTTGTTTTTATTCTATAAGGCCGCTATCCTTTTTGGCAATGGGCAGTCCAAAGAGGGGTTATTGCAATTGGAGGAAGCCCTGATTCGGGACCCAAAACTATTGAAGAGTTTTGTTGAGCTTCGGCCTTCTATTTTGCAAAATACACAAGTAGTGGACCTCTTGGCCCGCTACAAGCGAAAGAAATAGGGGGTGCGTTTCGTTTTGCATTTGATAGTACATTTGCCGGTATGAATTATCATCTTTCGCAAATGCCCGACCGAATGGCCAAACCTCGTGTGGCCGGCTTGACCATGGTCATGGACAAGGGGCTCAGCACGGACGAGGCCAAACACTTTATGAGCGTCTCCTATCCTCACGTCGACATCGTAAAGCTGGGCTTTGGTACGTCTTACGTTTCGCCCAACCTCCGCGAGAAACTCGAGTTGTATCGTTCATATGACATTCCTGTTTATTTCGGGGGTACCCTCTTTGAGGCGTTTCTGATCCGTAACCAATTTGAAGATTATATCAGCGTTTGCAAAGAGTTTGGCATCTCCTACATGGAGGTTAGCGATGGCTCTATCACCATTCCGCATGCCGAGAAATGTGGTTACATAGAGAAACTCACGCAATACGGTACCGTTCTCAGTGAGGTCGGTAGTAAGGATGCTGCGCATATCATCCCGCCCTATAAGTGGATCGAGTTGATGAAAGCAGAGCTTCAAGCCGGATCGACTTATGTGATCGCCGAGGCCCGGGAGGCAGGTAATGTGGGCATCTATCGCGGCAGCGGAGAGGTGCGTGAGGGCTTGGTTCAAGAGATCCTGACACAGATTCCCGGCGAAAAGATTATATGGGAGGCCCCCCAAAAAGCACAGCAACTTTATTTTATCGAGCTGCTGGGATGTAATGCCAATTTGGGCAATATTGCTCCTACCGAGGTAATCCCGCTCGAAGCCATGCGTGTGGGATTGCGCGGCGATACCTTTCATTTTTATCTTTCCTCCAAGGGTTGATCGAATGCGCAGTTTTGGTTTGATAGGAAAAACGCTGACGCACTCCTTCTCCAAAAAATATTTTAGTGATAAGTTCGCTCGCGAGGGAATGCACGATTGTTCCTACGAATTGTTTCCCCTCGATAGCATCGACTTATTGCCTGGCTTATTAGCACAGCGGCCCGATCTACTGGGATTGAATGTTACCATCCCGTACAAGCAATCTGTTATGGACTATTTGAGTGAGGCCGTTATTCCCAACGAACTCGGTGCTTGCAATTGCATAAAAATAGTCGATGGGTCTTGCCTGGGGTACAATACCGATGTGATTGGTTTTGAACGATCTCTGACTCCTTTGCTGGAACCACGATATCGGGCGGCCTTGGTACTGGGCACCGGCGGGGCTTCTCGAGCTGTTACCTATGTACTTCGCAAATTGGGCATTCCGTTTTCGCAAGTGGGCCGCACGCTGTCAGCCTCTGCATCGATTACCTATGATCAACTCACTGCGGCCGACATTCAATCGCATCAAATCCTCATCAATACCACGCCACTGGGCACCTACCCCGAGGTCAATGGAATCCCGGCATTACCTTATCAAGCCGTTGGGGCAGGGCATTTACTATATGATCTGGTGTATAATCCATCGCTAACCGCTTTTTTACAAAAGGGAGTACAAGCCGGGGCTCGTATAAAAAATGGCGAGGAGATGCTGCAGCTACAAGCAGAGGAGAGTTGGAAGATCTGGAATCAGTAGTCCTTAACTAAGTAAGAAGGACACTCTTTAGCTTGCTAATTGTTGTTTTGCTTTCTCCGATAGCGTCGCCACTTTTTTGGTTTGATAGTCGTAGCAGACCATGGTCGTAATGGCCAGGGCGGCCAGACTTTGTTTACCATCGATGATCGTCTCTATCTTATAAAAGAGATCAAAGCCCTTACTGGTAAAGTTGCCGGCCGCTACGGCGGCGTATATTTTTTGTCCATAGTGCAGCTCACGGCGTAATTCGAACTGCGCTTTGGTCAGTAGCATACCATGGCCTTCCACTTGCATTTCGCTGTACCCTTTTGTTGCCAAGAACTGTACCCTTGCTTCTTGCAGCAGCGCCATGATTCGATCGTTCCCTACATGCCCACCATAATTAAGGTCGGTAATGCGCAAAGGGATCTCGCATTGAAAAGTAAATCGATCGGGTAGTAAGGATTTAAGGGATGACATAGTAAGCATTAACGGGATAGCAAATAGGTTTTCAGTTGTTCAAAGGCTTTTCTTCGGTGACTATATTTGTTTTTCTCAGCCAGTTCCATTTCAGCAAAGCAACGATCGGCTCCATCGGGAATAAAGATCGGATCGTATCCAAAGCCTCCATGGCCTGAAACAGCTTTAGCGATATGCCCCTTGCAGATGCCTTCAAAAAAAACAGGTTGTCCATTTTCGATCAGCGCGATTACGGTACGAAACTGTGCCGCTCGGTTCTGCTCCTGCGTCAAGGCAGCCAGTAGTTTTCCTAAATTTTGGTCGGCTGTCGCGTTGAGCCCGGCATAGCGGGCCGAATAGACGCCGGGTGCGCCGCCCAAGGCGTCCACTTCGAGTCCGGTGTCTTCACTAAAACAATTTTCACCGCATAGGTTAAAAACGACCGTTGCTTTCTCCAGTGCGTTGGCCTGCAGCGTATCGTGTGGTTCAGGGATATCCTGCTCAATGCCGGCTTCTTTCAAGGTGATCAGCGTAAAGGCATCATGTAGCAAGGAACGTACCTCTTGGATTTTATGTCCGTTATTGGTCGCAAAGATCAGTTTCATTGCCCTGGTATGAGTTGACTCAAAGATTAAAAAGTCTTTTTAAAGAAGTCCAACACTGCTTCCGTTCTTCCAGCTCAGCGGCTAGTAGTGCAAAGGAGGCTGCATGCATATAGGTACATCCCTTTATTGCTTGCAATTGGTAGCGGGGAAAATCGACTGGTAGTCCCAGTTGTGCTGGCGAAACGCCAAAGGAAAGAATGATGCGGGGCGAAAAAAATGCCAGCCAATCTTCAGGGTCGGCAGCGGGGTGAGTGGCCAGGTTAAACAAGGCCACCTCATCGATGGTCAGTTTGCAAGCGCCCAGTATACGGGTCAAAAAGGGCAGGTCTTCAGGGGATATAAAAGGGGTGCTTTCTTCACTTACTACAATGAGGATCGGTTTGGCACGGCCTCCCATCCAAGCGTATTTTCCCTGTGTTTCGATCAGGCTTTGACCGTAGAGGTCGACCAATAGCCGGTTATCCAGGACTATTTTATTCAGGTCTGAGGGGGGTGTAATTTTAGTACTAATAACTGTTAGTTTTTTTTCGTTTCTTCGCCGCTGTAAAAATAGCGAAATATGACAGCTGCAATGGATATCAAGGTAATCAAGTCTTCTGCGAGCAAATTGGCGGGGATGGACCTGAACGGTATCGCATTCGGAAAATATTTTTCCGATCACATGCTCGAGGCCGATTACATAGACGGAAAGTGGCAGCACGCTGTTATAAGGCCCTATCAACCTTTGTCACTTAGCCCTGCCTTGGCGGCCTTGCATTATGGTCAGGCCATCTTTGAAGGCATCAAAGCCTATAAAGACCCCAAAGGAAATCCATACATATTCAGACCCCACGACAATTTTGTTCGCTTCAACGTCTCTGCCGAGCGTATGCAGATGCCCGCTGTGCCCGAAGAATTATTCATGGAGGGAATGGCCCAGCTGGTCAGACTCGATCAGCAGTGGATACCTCCCTATACCGATCATTCACTTTACATCAGACCCTTTATGTTCTCAAGTGATGAGTTGATCGGGGTGCGTCCTTCTGACAACTACAAGTTTCTGATCATACTGAGTCCCACCGGTCCTTATTATAGCGCTCCCATGAAGATCTGGGTAGAGGAAAAATATGTTCGTGCCGTGAGTGGGGGTGTAGGTTATGCTAAAGCGGCGGGCAATTACGGTGGGGCCATGTATGCTACTGCGCAGGCCAGAAAAAGAGGATATGATCAGGTATTGTGGACCGATCCCATAGAGCATAAGTATGTACAAGAATGTGGTACCATGAATGTGTTTTTTATTATTGGAAACACAGCCATTACGCCCGATCTCAATGAGGGAACTATTTTAGCGGGTGTAACCAGACAGTCCGTTATGACTTTGTTGCAAGAGAGGGGGTTAACCATCGAGGAGCGACCTCTTTCAATGGAAGAGGTAATGGCGGCCTATAAGAACGGAACGCTAAAAGAGGTCTTTGGGACCGGAACCGCGGCTACTATTTCGCTGATCAAAGAACTTTGTTATAAAGATTTTGTCATGCAATTCGATGTGGATTCCTGGACACTGGCCCCCTCGATCAAAGAACAATTGACCGCCATCCGTGAAGGCCGTATCAATGATTCACATGGCTGGATGCAGCCGGTATAATAAAATAATAATATATTGTTATATTAGAGGGTCGCCTTGGGCGACCTTTTTTCTTATGAGGAATTTCTTGCTAGCAAAATGTGTCTTGTTCTGGATAGGTTCCGTCATCTTGTTTCCCGGCTTGGTCGGCGCTCAGTTTATCCCTATCCCGGTAACAGGGTTTAATCAAGATGCCATTGCCGAGTCGGGAAATAACTCCTTGGCGGTAACCACCTCTCAGCTGGATGGTCCTAATATCACCAGTTCTAATAATGTTTTGTACTCGTCCTCTTTTGCTGCGTCGAATGGTATTACTGGAGGAGGGCTCTCCGATGCCGGCACGCTGAGTTCGTCCACCGCCGGATCCTTTCAGCTCGCTTCCTTTTCACAAAACAATGCCCTAATGGTACCCAGAAATCAAAACGGTACCCTTACCCTGCAGAATCCTTCGGCCTACACCAAGATCCGATTACTGGGTTTTGCGGCAGAGGCCAATAACATCGCTTGCTTACTAAATGTAAGTCTAGGGTTTAGCGATGGCTCGGTAAGTCCTTATTTGACCAACCAGACTTTGCCTGATTGGTTCAATGGCACGGTAAATGTAGTGGCGCAGGGAGTCGGAAGGATCAAGAGACAAACGACAGGACCCTATACGGCAGAGGGTATTGCGCAAAATAATCCCCGGCTTTATTTTATAGAGATCACACTCAGTTGCTCCGATCGTAGCAAATTATTACAAACCATTCGAATCAGTAATGTCTCTTCCGGTACCACGCTATTTCCCAATGCGATCATTATGGGTGTGGCAGGTACTCCTTTTGCGCAGAGTATTACCCCGGTCATTACGGCCTCTGATTGTGCCGGCCCCAATGGTTCCATTGCATTGGCCGTAAATGGAAACAGCACATATACCTATGCCTGGAATACAACTCCTGCCCAAACTACTTCAACAGCCACTGGGTTGGCTCCCGGCAATTACAACTGTCTGATTACCGATGCCACTGGTTGTACAACCACTTTTAACGGGACCGTATCACTCAATAACAATGCCACTGTCTCCATTTCCGCCACCCCCGCTGCTATTTGCAGAGGGAATAGCGCACAGCTCACTGTTGTTCCCGGAATTGGTACTCTGACACAATACAATTGGTCACCCGGCACGCTCTCCGGGACTACCATCTCAGTGAACCCCACGGTTACGACCACCTATGTAGTGAGCGGCACCAATGGTTTAGGCTGTTCGGCCGCTGCACAGTTTACGCTCGAAGTGCAAACCATTCCTGCAAACCCTATTGCCCCTGCCGTGGCCGTTTGCCATGGCGATAATGCCTTGCTTACCGTATCGGTACCAGATCCTGCACTCAGTTATCGTTGGTATAATACGGCCACCGGAGGAAGTCCCTTGGTAACAGCCAATGCCTATAGTGTAACATCGGTAACTACCGCCGCTACGTATTATGTAGAGGCCATCAGTAGTGCCGCTTGCATCAGTGCGCAAAGAACCGCTGTTGCAATAACGGTAAACCCAATACCTCCTGCGGTTTTATTGGCCGATACGGCAGTTTGTCCGGTTACAGATGCAACGTTGCGGGTTCGTAATCCAAATGATCCTTCCATTACGTACAGATGGTATAGCGCCTTAACGGGTGGAGCACCGGTGGCTACTGGCTACACGTTTACGATCATCGGTGTATCGGCACCCTCCATCTGGTTTGCAGAGCCCGTCAGTACGGCGGGTTGTGTTCGTAGCCCTCGAGAGAGAATCTCTGTTTCGCTGATCTCCCCTTTACCTGCTCCTGTGGTGGCTTTGGGCACCATTTCATTTTCTTCCGTTAGCTTTTCTTGGCCCGTGGTGGCCGGGGCAACGGGTTATTTGATCAGCACCAACGGGGGTAGTACCTTTTCAGTACCCAGCAGTGGTAGTAATGGCACTTCGCACACCATCGATGGTTTAGCGGGCAATACGACGGTTACCTTACTTGTTAAGGCAACTGGTCCTTATACTTGTCAGCGTAGTATCGCTTCGCTTCCGATTTCGGCCACCACGCTTAG
>JBIIHS010000068.1:0-8150 GCA_044235515.1 Chitinophagaceae bacterium
TAAACGGCACTGGCACAAAGGATTTCTCAATTGGCCAGACAGTCTCAGGGACTTATCCAAGTCGCTTGTATATTAATACCAGCGGAAATATTGGAATAGGAAATGTAACACCAAACGCCCGTCTAGATATACGCACAAGCCCTTCCAGTACTTCAAACCCAGGTGAAGGCTATTTGGGTATTGGTACAACTTCTACAGCGGCAAATACAGCTGGCGCGGGTGCTTTACGTTATGATAACACCGGTGGTGAACTTGAATATAGTAACGGAACTGCCTGGAAGCCCGTAGCTGTAACTGATGCAGCCCAAACTTTTACAGGCAAACAAACATTTTCTGATATCCAACTAACAACAGGTGGAGCATCTGGAAAGATACTTACATCAGATGCAGGTGGAAATGCCTCATGGCAGACCGGAGCAGTTGTAGTGTATTCTGAGGTGCATTCAGATATATCTAACGGCGCAAATTATTCAACATCTGCGTCTTTTAATGAATTCAATACTACTACTGCAGACAATGTAAAAAACCTATATGGTGTATCCTATGGTTTTATTCAAGGTACTGGAAGTGGTGCAACTGGAGACAGGTGGGTTGCTCCGTTCACTGGAAAATTCAGGATCACAACTAATGCTTATTTTAACTACGATGCATCTTACGCAAATCCTAGGCTATATGCGTATAAAGCAAATTCAACAGGCGGATCAGTAACCGTTTGCAATATAACATCAGTAAATAGTACAGGTCAGGATATTGCTACTAGTACCTCTGCCATCATCAGCATGAATAAAGATGATATTATCTTTTGGAGGGTAGAAGGTTCTGGAGCCAGAATCTATCGCGGATTATATCACACATTTTTCAGGATTGAATCAGTAGAGTAAGGCTTAAGCTAAATCGATTTTCTCAATGGATGCTTTTCAAGGGGGAATTTGCACTACACCTAAAAAGTCCCGCACTTCGTGCAGGACTTTTTTATTCGTGCCCAGGACTGGATTCGAACCAGCACACCTCGCGGCGCCGCCACCTGAAGACGGTGCGTCTACCAATTTCGCCACCTGGGCAGGGGGGCAAAACTAAGGTAAAATGGGCATAGCCCAAACAGTTAGGGGCAATTGGCCTTTAGGAAATCACTAGCCCCGGGGTAATTGCGGCTTGCTGCTGTTTGCATAGTTGCACAAGCGGCCGATTTTTGACCAAGCAGCATTAGGCAAAGGGCTTTAAAATAATTGGATTTAGCATCTCGGGCGGTACCCATGGCGATCACTTTATCGAAATATTCAATGGCCTTGTCATAGCGTTGCAAGGCATGGTAACACATGCCTGTATTTTCAAAGTTCGCATAGTCATACGGATTGATCTCACTGGTCTTCAGAAAGCCGTTGAGGGCTGCTTGATAGTCTCTTCTCATAAATGCGCTGGTAGCGGATTCAAAATAGGGCTTCGATCGCAGCGATGCCAGGTTCTGTTTTCTGGAAAGGATATCGGGGTCAGTGGGAAAAAGTTTGAACGCGCTATCCACCAGGGCGGTATAATGGGCTTCAGACAAATTTCCTGCGGCGGTCAAGGCGCTCAGGTAACTGCTCCAGGTCCAGGGTTCCTTTCGAAATGTAGAGGCGATCTTAAACGCATTTTCAATTTCGGCGCTGTCTTTTCGTTCGGCCAGCAATTGATTTAATAAGATGAAATTATTTCGTACACGGGGTCTATATTCAAACGCAATGCGGGCCCAGTATAACGCGCTGTCCTTGTTATTGAGTTGCAAATGGCACTGCGCTGTAAAGAACTCGTTGATGGAAAGATAGGGACTCTCGTTACGACACTGTTGTAAGAGGGTAAGCGCTTCTTGGTAGCGTTTGGCTTTGATCAGATAGCGACTTTTGATAAGGGTTACGGGAAAGCAAAACGCATTCAGATTCGGAATAGAAGGGAGGGCTTTATTTACTTCTTCAAAATCTTTTTTAGGTTCGGCCTGCAGCATATCCTGATTGATCTCGTACTGCGCTCGCATCGATTCAAATACCTTACTATTGAAATAGCCCGAATAGAGCAGGGCCGCCAGGCCAACTATTCCATAGGTGGCTAACAACCCTTTCTTTGTGGGGAAGAATTTATAAGTAGGTGCTGGGGAAGCGGGAATTGGGTTCTCGGTTGTTTCGGCCATTTGTTTTCGATAACTAAGGCGGAGTTGTACTACCATTGCTAATACAAGGGCCAAGAAGAATTGCATGACCGGCCGCTCGATTGGAAAATTAAAGCTGGCATCGGTAAAATAACTAGCCAGTGCCAGCGTGGTACAAAGCGCAGCAAAGAAAAGACTAGTGCTATGTCGATATAACAAGGCAAAAAGCAGCCATACGCTCGATAAGATAAATAGGGCAAGGTAGAGGGCGCCGCCAAGCCAACCGGTATCGGCTGTCATTTCTAAGAAGTCATTGTGTGCGTGATAGGCGACATAGAGCTCATCGATATGTTCCCGCTCGTACGGAATGGAGGCTAGTTTCCAATTACCGTAACCGGCCCCCTGAAGGGGATGTTTTTTTATGTAGTCAATAGCACTTAGCCATAAATTTTTTCGGCCACTGGTCTCAAATGTTATGGTCTTGGCTCTTTCGGTAACGGTATTATATCCTGTAGGGCCTTCTTGTAAGTCCATGGCCGAGGTAAGCATCAAGTTTGAGATAAAATATCCAATGACGATGGGCGCTAAAGACCAGGCCAGTTCGGGAAGGATCTTGCGTGGGTGTTCAGCTCTTGCTGCAAAGAGTCCCATAAAGACCAGTAGTAAAAAGACCTGTGCTCCCACCGAGATAAAGGAAGCCCTTGCGTTGACAATGACGATGGCACAGACACCTAATATCAATACAGTCGATACGATCCAGCGTATCCACGTTTTCGATTGCCATAGGGCATAGAGTGTAAAGGCGATCTTAATGGCAAGCGTGGCCGCTAATATGTTTTTATTACCGGTATTGATCTTGATATTAGCGATTACAGTATCAAAGGCCGTGCCTGCTTTAATACCTGTATAAAATTGACTGATCACTCCAATGGATTGGATCAGCAGTAATAGAGCAAAGAAGTAGGCCAGTGGTTTTAGCAGCTGTATCCTGCCGCAGAATAAAAGACCGAGCTGAAAGTACATCAACACTGTGGTCAGCAATCTGGCATATACCACCATCGATTCAATACGGTTAATGGCACCGAAGATCGATAGGCCGGCGATCAGGGTAAAGCCCAATAGCAATAAGGTGAGCAGCGAATTCGCGATCGCTCCCAACTGAGATACAACGCGTTCTTTACCGAACGTAAAAAGATAGAGCCCTGCCATTACATGGACCACCGACAAATAAAGCCATTGGGCGCCCATCACATCCGCTCCACCGAGCGAGGGTATAAAATCGACCAATGCATAAAGGGCGATTAATAAAAAAGCCGGAAGCTCGTCCAGACTGTACCAGGGAGCTATGTATGATTTTTTTGGCGGAGCGGATCGCTCCGTTTTGTTAGGGCTCTTTTTCACGCGGTCAAATTACAATTTTTTCAATGATCAAAGCATTAGTAAACTACACCCTCGCCATTCGGCATGGTCCATTCTTCCTCTCACTTCAAAATGTCCCTGGGTGTGCAGACGTCCTATATCTTCCGTGGCAATAAAGCAGCAAGAGTCAATGTTGGCCAAATCGATAATATTGAGCGCCCCGGTTCCCTGCGACCGTACCGATAGCGGATCTTCCTCTTCGCGTACCATTACCTTCATCCAAGGAGGGGGTTTAAATAGGCCATTACCCGTTGACCAAGCTTGTGATAATAGCTCGGTCATTCCGTATTCAGAACAAACAGTAGAGAGGCCAAAGGCCTTTTGCAGTCGATGGTGAAGTTCCTCCCGTGTTAGCTCGGGCCCTCTGCCTTTCATACCACCGGTCTCGATCAACTGGGTATGGTTCAATGTCATGGGGAAGCGCTCGGCTAATTCCAACAGCGCAAAGCTGACCCCCAGTAAAAGGGTTGGTTGTTTATTTTGCTCCCGCTCAAAAAGAGTGGCATGCAATTTTTCGAGATCGTGCAAGTAAAATCCACTATGGGGATGGTGGGTTTGTTCAATCAGGTGACGGGTCATATAGACCAATGAGGAATGTTCTCTTTCGAGATACGAGGGGAGTAAGGCAAGTAAACACCAGTGCTCCGGCAAGCCAAAGGTCCTTTCAAAGCCGCTGCAAAAGCTTTTTTGATAAAGACCGGGGTCTTGGACCAGGTGAACGCTTGGGAGGGTCCCCGTTGTGCCGCTGCTTTCAAAACGCAGTATCTGTTCCGCTTCGGACAGTCGCCCCTCTTGGTCGGGAGCAGTTAAAACCCGGCCGCTCTTAAAAAAGCTGACCGGTAAAAAGGGGATCTTTTCCAGCGTGTTCACCTGGGTGGGGTCGATCCGGAGCGTATCGGTAAACTGGCGATAGACCTGATTAAGCTCATACTGATAGCTAAAGGCCTCCAGCGCCAGCTCTTCGAAGCGGGCAGGGGTCTGCTCAAATATCTTAACATTCCATTGCGCCCTGATCTCGTTTAGTCGTTGCAAATGCTGTATTTTTGAAATGTCAGTTAGTTTATGATCAAAAAAATTTTAGCAGGGGGGCTCGTCGTTTTATTGGCGGCCGCTTGCAACAAAGATAAGTTTACCAGCGAACCGCAGGTAAAGGTTACGTCTATTCAGCCGGCCGTGGTAACGACCGGAAATGTCATCAAACTATTGGCCAATTATACCGACCAAGAGGGGGATATCGATTCGATCTATATCGTGTATAAATGGTATAATGCCTCCGGGAGCACCCGTGCCGACACCCTACAGCGTTTTCCTATTTCTCGGCTAGGCCTACCTGGGGCCTTACGCAAGGCCGATATTCAATTGGAATTTGAGTACAATACCTATAATCAGCCGGGATTGGTCACCTTGCCCGGTGTGCTTCGCGATACCACAGCAAGTCTCGGTTTAGTGCTGATCGATAAGACGCGCAAGCGAAGTAACTACAGCGAGTCGGCCCGTATCCGACTCAGAAGACCCTGATCTATCATTATCAATTCCTGCAATTATGGCAACGTCAAGAAAAAAGAGCTCTTCCAAATCTATTTTGAATGATGCTTCTTTTCAATTCTTCAAGAATTACATCAATAATGCCTCTCCCGTAGGTTTTGAGACCTGGGGGCAGAAACTATGGCTTGCCTATTTGAACTCCTATGTCGACTCGCATTTTGTCGATCCCTATGGAACAGCGGTAGGAGTGATCAATCCTAGTCATCCCTTTAAGGTTGTTATTGAGGCACACGCTGATGAGATCAGTTGGTTCGTCAATTATATTACGGCCGATGGTTTGCTCTATTTGAAGCGCAATGGGGGAGTCGATCACCAGACCGCGCCTGCTTCGCGAGTCATTATTCACGGGAAAAAAGGCCCTGTAAAAGCGGTTTTCGGATGGCCTGCCATTCACACCCGGCTAGGCGCTCCGGAGCAAAAGGAGCCTAGTCCTCGCACCGATAATCTCTGGCTCGATTGTGGAGCTCGATCTAAAAAAGAAGTACAAGAATTGGGTATTCATATTGGGGCGGTGGTTACTTACCAAGATGGATTCGATGAACTGGCCAATGGCAATTATATCGGCCGTGCTTTTGATAATCGTATCGGTGGATTTATGATTGCCGAAGTGGCCCGCTTGCTCAAGCAAAATAAGGTCAAGTTGCCTTTCGGACTCTATGTGGTCAATGCCGTTCAGGAAGAGATTGGTTTGCGCGGAGCAGAAATGATTGCCCGTCGCATCAAACCTAATATTGCCATTGTTACGGATGTAACACATGATACGACCACGCCGCTCATCAACAAGAACATCGAGGGCGATGTAGCAACCGGCAAGGGACCTTCTCTATCTTACGCTCCTGCGGTGCATAATAAGTTGTTGGCCCTGGTCGAAAAGGTCGCTGCGCAAAAGAAGATCCCTGTGCAATGGAGGGCGCTTAGCCGCAGTACCGGTACCGATACGGACTCCTTTGCTTATTCGAACGATGGTTGCCCTTCGGTACTGATCTCCATTCCCCTTCGGTATATGCACACGACGGTGGAAATGTTGCACCGTGATGATATTGAAAATACCATCCGGTTGATGTATGAAACCTTATTACAGTTAAGCCCCAAGACCAATCTTAGCTATCTCTGATCTACTTGGTTTTTCGTTGCGTTTTACTGTCTTACTAGTGCGGTTCACTTGGGGTCTATGCAGTAACTTCGCCACTAGTGGATATTCAATGTACCCAAAAGGAACTGGCCCTGTTGCAAGAGGTGGCAACGGCGGCGACATCTTTACAGCGGGAGACCTACCTGGTGGGTGGTTTCGTGCGCGATAAATTATTGGGGCGCCCAACCACCGACATCGATTTTGTATGCGTTGGCGATGCGCTGGAATTGGCCGGTGCAGTGGCCGCTCGATTTCGGCCAACTCCTTCCGTAGACTACTTTAAGACCTTTGGGACAGCTCATTTTTTTCTCCGCCCCGATTCACCCGATACTCCCCCGTATGATCTGGAATTTGTAGGGGCTCGCAAAGAAAGCTATCAGCCCAGTTCGCGTAAGCCCAGTGTAGAGCCCGGCACCATCCAAGACGATCAGCTTCGCAGGGACTTTACTATCAATGCACTGGCCATTAGTCTTAATCCGACTAGCTATGGCCAATTGATTGATCCTTTTGGTGGCATTGGCGATCTCGATAAGGGGATTATTCGTACACCGCTTTCACCAGACACCACCTTTAGCGATGATCCCCTGCGAATGATGCGGGCCATTCGCTTTGCCACACAGCTTGGGTTTACTATCGACCCAGACACTTGGAAGGGGATCGTAGATAATGCCGAGCGGATACGGATCATTTCTCAAGAAAGAATTACAGACGAACTTAATAAGATAGTGGAGGCCCGCATTCCCTCGGTAGGATTTGATCTACTCTATAAGAGCGGTTTGCTCAAACTGATCTTTCCGCAGTTGGTAGCCTTAGTGGGCGCTGAATATAAAGATGGGCAGGGGCATAAGGATAATTTTTATCATACGTTGCAGGTGCTGGACAATGTTGCAAAAAGTAGTACCGATCGCTGGTTGCGGTGGGCCGCTTTATTGCATGATATTGCCAAACCGGCTACCAAGCGTTTCGAAGAAGGGCATGGATGGACCTTTCATGGTCATGAGGTAGTGGGCGGGCGCATGGTCCCTAAGATCTTTACGGCCTTGAAGCTGCCACTCAATGATAAAATGAAATTTGTTCGCAAATTGGTCGAGTTACACCTGCGGCCTATTAGTCTTACCAAAGAAAATATTACGGACTCAGCCGTGCGAAGACTGCTATTTGATGCCGGTGATGATTTTGAATCCTTGATGATCTTGTGCGAGGCTGATATCACTTCTAAGAACAAGCAAAAAGTAAAACGCTTCCTTGATAATTTTCTCTGGGTACGTCAGCGTTGCCGCGAAGTAGAAGAGAAGGATCAGGTCCGCAATTGGCAGCCTCCTATTACTGGAGAGTTGATCATGGAGGTTTTTGGGCTGTCGCCCTCCAAGCCCGTGGGTATTATCAAGGATGCCATCAAAGATGCCATGCTCGATGGGGAGATCCCCAATTCTTATGAAGAGGCCTATGCATTTATGCTCAAAAAGGCCGCTGAGCTTGGGCTGCTACCCCGGACAGGTCAATAGTGGGGCTTGGCGAGCTTTCCCTCCATTTATGTAGCTTTGTATGTATGCCAATATTAAAGTTCAGGGCCTATTACGAGGAAGATGAGATGGTTTATCGCGACGTGGTCATTCGTCCGTCTCAATATTTTAAGCAGTTGCACGATACTATCCTGAAGGCTTTTGAATTTGATAGTAAGCACCAGGCGACTTTTTTTCGCAGTAATGATAAATGGCAACGAGGTCGTGAGATCAGTTTAGCGGTTTATGATAAGCCCTACCAGGCACCTCCTTTGATCATGGACGAAACAACCATTGGATCAGAGATCAAAGGACCCAATCAGCGGTTCATTTATGTCTATGACTTTGAAAAGAACTGGAATTTTCTGGTCGAGCTCATACAAGTGATCAAAGAAGAAAATCCTGCTGTTGATTATCCCCACATTACCCGCAC
>JBIIHS010000069.1:0-8135 GCA_044235515.1 Chitinophagaceae bacterium
TATCGTAGCGGCCATCTTTTGCAAGGTCTCTTGCGAGATCAAATTAGGATCGTTGCTACCCTTTGCACCAAAGGCGTTGGACGTTTGCATATGCGCCGTCAGATTCTCGGCTTGTGCGATCACTTCATGCTTTCGCTCCTTCCACGCTTGCTGAACGCCCAGCAAGGTCTCGGTCCACGAGGCACGGTTGTAGGCGCGCACGGGCGGAAAATAAGTACCTCCGTAAAATGGCTTGGCATCGGGCGTTAAAAAAATATTCAACGGCCAGCCCCCCGAACCACTGATCGCTTGCAAGGCATCCATGTAGATATGATCGAGATCAGGTCGTTCCTCGCGATCGATCTTGATATTGATAAAATGCTCGTTCATGATGGCAGCGGTGGCTTCGTTCTCGAAACTCTCCCGTTCCATTACATGACACCAATGACAGGCAGCATAGCCAATACTCACCAATACCGGTTTATTCTCCTTACGGGCGCGTTCGAAAGCCTCCGTTCCCCAGGGATACCAATCCACTGGATTATGGGCATGCTGCAACAGATACGGAGAGGTTTCTTGCGAAAGTCGATTCGTAAAATGGGTTGACATACTGCGAACAACGAAGTACGTTACAATTGATGGGAGTGGAAAATTATTTCTTAGCGGAGACCGCACTCAAGTATTGATCAAGGGCTGCGACCATACTGGGGGCCTTGGGAGCAGGGGCTGTAATGGAAAGTTGCAATCCTTGCTCTTCGACGGCCCGAATAGTATTACTACCAAAGGCCCCAATGAGCATTTGCTGCTGCGCGAAATCGGGAAAACTATCAAATAAACTCCTGATACCACTGGGCGTAAAAAAGCAGATCAGATCGAAAGATTTTTTTGCAAAGAGTGGCTTGATATCGCAACTGACGCTGCGATACATAAAGCCCAAAGTAAAAGCACATTGATGGGCTTTTAACCAATTGACGATCTCACTGTCTTGCTGGTTCTCGGAGCAGACGTACAAAAACTTCTCGTTGGCCTTGTGCTTGGCAATAACATCAAAAAGACTCTTGTTGGAGCCATCGGCACCAAAGAAAACTTTACGTTTTCTGTACAAAATGAATTTCTGCAAATACAGTGCCACCGCTTCTGTAATGCAGTAATACTTGGTGTCTTGCGAGATGCTCACCTTCATCTCCTCACAGAGACGAAAAAAATGATCGATGGCGTTACGGCTGGTGAAAATAATACCGGTGTACGTGGCGATATCGATCTTTTGCTTGCGAAAATCCTTGGCGGGAATCCCTTCGAGTTTAATAAAGGGACAAAATTCAAGCTCAAGATTAAACTT
Source organism: Chitinophagaceae bacterium (assembly GCA_044235515.1). GTDB lineage: Bacteria > Bacteroidota > Bacteroidia > Chitinophagales > Chitinophagaceae > JJ008. The sequence goes on from JBIIHS010000069.1 coordinate 1,319, forward strand.
CTTCGCCAATTCGAAATAAGGCGACTTATCACTCTCAGGACGAGGCTGCGTGATCAAAATGTGCTTGATCGTTCTTTTCGCCACGGTGCTTTTACCCCCTTTACTACTCATGTTCTCACTGGTAATTGGGTGCAAAAGTAAAAAAAATTATCCAAAATTGAGCAAGATGAACTTGTAAATCACCAATAGCGGCGCAACTTCAAAACCAGCCACATACAATAGAAAATGAAATCCGGAAAGTTTTACTTGTTTGCGAACAACACCAAAACTCAATAATAGACGGTAGAGCAGCAAGGCGATCAGCCCGACCCACGACAAGACCATGACCATCGTATAGGCCGGCTCGGCCGAAAATGCCATCAACACTACCAAGGGTAATAGAAAAATACCGGTCATCTTATTGATCGTAAAAACAGTAAAGAGATACGAATCGATCGCATCACCGGCCCTAAAGATCCACCCGGTAAGACGCAAGGTCATGTATTTGACCAAGTAGGCAGCGGCAATAGCAACCAACAGGTACCCGAATAATTTCCAAAATGCATCAAAGGGATTTTGCGCTCCACGCTCTATCCAAAAACTCACATAAAGTGCAGCCGATAAAAAAAAGAAAAGATTCAGTAAAAAAGAGGGCAAGGGAGTCTGACTCAGCTGATCACTAAGGTGACGTTGCTTAAGGGTGGTTCTAAAAAACAAGCGAAACAAGTCTTGCATGTATTTGGGGAAAGCCCGACGAATAATCGCAAAGAACAGCACCAAGGCCACCATGGCATAAAAGATGGCATCCTTGTCCATGGGCTGATGAATCAGTAACTGTTTTTCTTTTGCTACCGGCCCATTCAGGTTAAAATAGGGATGCGCGGTAATTGCCTCTCGGGAGAATGTCATGTGGTCGAGTGAGGAGTCCCGTTGCGCCAGCGCAGAACTACCTAACAAGACCCCGGCAAAAAACATAAGAAATACCCGCATTGGCAACAAAACTAATAAACCAACCGCAAAAGCGATATTTGTATTCTTTCTATGGCAGGCATCTACCTACATATTCCTTTTTGCAAACAGGCCTGCCACTATTGTAATTTTCATTTCAGCACTACGCGAGACCAACAGGGGGCACTGATCGAAGCCCTGGCCAAAGAGATCGAACTGCAAAAAGACTACTTACAACGGCAACCGGTCCAGACGATCTATTTTGGCGGGGGAACGCCCAGTATATTGCCGAAGGCATCCCTTGGTCTGCTGCTACAGACCATCCGGCAGCAAACAGGATATGCAAACGAAGCCGAAATTACCCTCGAAGCGAACCCCGATGATATTACGGAAGAAAATTGCCAAGCATGGCGAGAAGCCGGTATTAACCGACTCAGTATCGGTGTGCAAAGTTTTATAGAAGATGAACTCCGCTGGATGAATCGTGCCCACAGCGCGGCACAATCCCTGCAAGGCCTTCAGACAGCCAGTCAATTTTTTTCAAATATCTCCATTGACCTTATTTACGGACTCCCCGGGCAAAGCCATGCACAGTGGCAATCCAATGTTGAAAAAGCCATCTCGCTGAATATAGCACACCTTTCTTGCTACGCCCTTACCGTGGAGCCCAAGACCGCTCTCGAAAAAAAGATCCGGACCAACCAATACAGTCCCGTGGATCCCGATAAACAGTCCGCCCAATTTTTAGTATTGATGGATTGGCTCGAAAAAGCCGGCTATCGCCATTATGAGATCTCCAATTTTGCAAAGCCCCAAATGGAAAGTCGTCACAATAGTGCCTATTGGCAAGGCGAACACTATGTAGGAATTGGTCCCTCGGCCCATTCCTACAATGGTATCTCCAGGCAGTGGAATCTGTCTAACAATGCCCTTTATATAAAATCCATTGAAAAAGGGCAGATCCCCTACGAAATCGAAATACTAACGCCGGCGCAACTTTGCAACGAGTATATTATGACAGCCCTTCGGACCGATAGCGGCATTGAACTGGCTACCCTGGGAAAGGAACAAGAGCGAATTGTCCGCATAGCCGAACGCTATATCAAGAGTGGTCATCTGCTAAGCGACGAGAAAAGAGTATGGCTTACTAAAGAGGGAAAACTGCTGGCCGACGGAATCGCAGCTGCTTTATTCATCGATAACTAAGCGACTAAATCAACGTGTGCTCCAAGGCCTTGAATCCTTCATCGGCGGGCACCTGCTCCCAGAGTATCTTGTATACCATTTCCGCAATGGGTATCACGGATCCATTAGCATTATTAAGCTGGTAAATACAACGGCTGGCCTGATACCCCTCTGCTACCATGTTCATCTCGGTCTGCGCCGCTTTGACTGAATAACCGCGCCCGATCATATTTCCAAAACGACGGTTTCGGCTATGAGGAGAATAACAGGTGACCAAGAGATCGCCTAAATAGACCGAGGCAGCATAGTTGAGCGTTTTTCGATGATTCAAATCGTCTTTACTCTCGTGTACCCCTACCACCACGTGCTCGGCACCGAATTGTTGTAAAAAACCGGCCATCTCATCTGCCGCATTGGCGATATATACGCTCAAAAAATTATCACCATAATCCAACCCGTGAGCGATACCCGCTCCAAGGGCATAAATATTTTTAAGTACAGCCGCGTATTGCACACCGAGGATATCGGCGCTCACGATCGTATTGATATACTCGCAAGAGAACAATGAAGCGATCTGACGGGTCGTACCCAGATCGATACCCGAGAAAGTAAGGTAGGAGAGTTTTTCTTCGGCCACTTCTTCTGCATGACAAGGGCCCAGCACAGCGAAATAATCATCGAGGGCTACGCCAAACTCATTTTGCAGATAATAATTGAGAAGTTCATTATTATCGGGCAACAATCCCTTGATAGCAGAAAGAACTTTTTTCCCTTTCCAATCGGCGGGTGTTAGCTCCGACAGATACGTTTTTACATAGGCCGAGGGGACCGCGATTATCAACAGTTCGCTCGTGGCCACTACCTCTTTTACTTGCGTCGATAATTTGATCAATGAAAGGTCCAGACGGACCGTAGGAAGATACTGAGGATTAAGACGCTTGCGCTGTATTTGCTCGAGTTGAGCAGCATGGCGCACGCACCATTGTACGGAATGACCATTTTGCGTGATGATCTTTACCAATGCCGTTGCCCAGCTGCCACTACCAATAACACCAATTTGCATCTTGCAATGTTAGCACATTTGAGCCACTACTTCTCGTAGAGCTCCTCTTTGGCTACCTTCTTGACCTTACTACCCTCCTTCAACGTTTTACTAATGGCAGAATAAGGGGCCGTTATCACTTCATCTCCTTCTTTAAGTCCTGATAGGATCTCGATATAATTGATGTCTTGCACACCGGAGCGCACTACGGCTTTTTTTACAGTTCCATCCTTTTGCAATACGAATACTACCTCTTCGAGTTCATCGCTACTAGTACTAGCTACTGCCGCTTCTTCTCCACCCGTTTTCTCGGAGGCTTCTTGCTTTTTATCAGCAATGCTCATATCGCTCCCCTTTACTCGGGCATTGACCGCCGTAGTGGGCACAGCCAAAACATTTTGCACCACCTTGGTGCGGATATCGGCCGTAGCATTCATACCAGGACGGAACGGAAAAGGCAACTTTGCCAAGTCTTGATAAGAAGATTTATCAAGGCGAATGCGTACTTCGTAATTGGTTACATCATTTCCGGCCGCCATGGCTGCACTGTTCTTTGTGCTGCTGGCGATCTTCGTGACTACCCCTTTGAATTTTCTATTATTGTAGGCATCGACCTCTACATCGGCCGAATCACCGATACTGATCTTGACAATATCATTTTCTCCTACATCCACTCGTACCTCCAGCACAGCCATATCCGCTACCGTCATCATCTCGGTGCCAACATTAAAACTATTACCGGCCACTCTTTCTCCCTTTTTTACTTTAAGGGATGATACGACCCCGTCCATGGGGGCCACCAAGGTTGCCCGGCTCAGGTCTTTGTTGGCGCGGTTTAAGCTGACCTGCGTCCCTTGCACGGAGGCCTGTAACCCACGGATCGATTGTTCGGCCGCATTCAAATTCGCTTGCGCGGAACGAAGGGTTGTTTCATATTGTTCCAGCTCGGCCCTGGAGATAACCTTTTCGTCAAATAACTTTTTATTACGATCATAGGTAAGTTGCGCCTGACGAAGCGTGGCACGCAAGGCATCTTGTGCCGCCTTGCTGTTCTCGACATTCGCCGAAGTTTGGTTTACGCGCGAAGCCGCCTCATCGCGCTGCAGCGCATAGATATCAGCATAGATCCGAGCCAATACTTGCCCTTTTCGAACTGAATCGCCCTCTTCGACATTTAGCTCGGTGATCTCTCCCGAAATGTCGGGACTGATCTTAACTTCTACTTCGGGATAGATCTTACCACTGGCGTTGACCGTCTCAATAATGGTTCGCTTAACGGCAGGCTCCGCTACCACTTTCTCTTCGTTACTTCCTCCTGAGCATGACCGGCCGATGCCGACCAACACGAGGAATCCAACAACAATGATGAGCGTCCATTTTAATTTCTTGTTCATAGCTATTATTTTGGTAGAAAGTAGATGTATCGTTTATTGTAAGCGAATCCCCTGCCCGCGATAAAACTCGAGCAGCTTCATTTTAAAGACAAAATCATAACGCGAAAGAATGGCTTGTATACGAGCCCGCTGTAAATTACCCTGGCTATTGATCAACTCAAAAGCAGAGAGTAAATTCAGGTCATATCGACGCGTGGCAAACGAGTAGGCCTTCTCGGCCGTAGCCAATGACTTTTTATCCGCCTCATTTTTTTGCAGGGCCGCTACCGCATCGTTATACGCACGATAAATATCTTGCTTCAACTGTCGCTCTCCTTGTTCGAGCTGTAGCTCTAGTTGCTCCAGATTTAGTTTTGAACGGTCCACATTAAGACGAGCCGAGCGTCCATTGAAAATCGGCATGTTCATTCCAATTCCTACTGACTGGCCTAAGTTCGCATTAAACTGAGTTCCCACTTTATCGGGCTTAAAGTATCCTACTATATTATTACCAAAACTATAACTGGGCACCTCTACCGGAAAGAAAACACCTCCTGCATTTACACGAGCGCCAGAGCTTACGTATCCATTGAGTACCTGATTATAAATTTCTTTCTTGAAACGGATAGCGTTCGTGTTGATACTTCCAAAAGCCGAGAAACTGGGCAACAAGCGGGCGCGGGCCGCTTCGATGGTTTGCTGGGCCGATTGAATACGGAGTCGATTTACTTTCTGTTGCGGCAATAAGGACAAAGCATTTTGGTAAACGGCTTCGGGTTGCAGATCGGCCAATGCCATAACGGGAATTAACTGAACCGGTGGCTCGGTAATATCAAATTCAGCACCGGCATCGAGGTTGAGCAAAGCCTTTAACTGCAAAAGCAATTGACCCGAAGAAGTCTGCGCCGTAATCAGCGAGGCGCTGTCGCGAGCCAATTGTGCTTCGAGTTCGGCCGCATTGATCTCGGGTAATACGCCGGCATCCACGCGCTTTCGCGTATCATTTAATTGAGCCCGCACCTGCTCTACTTGGACCCCAGCCACTTTTGCCTGTTCCCTGGCCAACAAAAGTTGCAAGTACGAGACCGCCACATTCAAGGAAATATCATCCATGACCTTGCGGGTCTGCTCTTTGTCGGCTTCCCAGTTAAGACGGCTAGCCTCGCGGTTCTTCTTGATGGCAAACCAGTTGAATAAACTCACACTGCTTTGCATTTGCATTCCTACGTTAAAGAAATTATTATCCTCGAGTACACCCGTAGTGGGATTCTCGGAGCGACCCAACCGGTAGCCCGCATTCGATCCAAAATTGAGCGTTGGCAACTGTCCCGCCTTATTACCCAAGTACGTAAGTTGCGAAAAGCGAGACTGCAGATCGGTCTGCCGCACAGAGATATTATTCTGTATCGCGTAGTCCACGCATTGCTTCAGATCCCATTTGGTCTGGGCCAACACAGGGGCTGCCAGGGTCAGTATCCATCCAAAAAGAAGGTTCTTTTTCATAGACCGCAAAAGTAAAATAAATGACCGGGGTCACCACTGATTTTTTACAAGCGGTCAAAATACCGTGGCAGGGGTTACTGCTTGCGATGATAAAAGATAAAATAGAGGGCCAAGAATAAGAGTAGCAGCCCCGTTCCGATAAGGGCAGCGTTCAGATCCTTTATAAAGACGCCGCTGGCTATTACGATGTAAGCCAGAATAAAAAAACCAGCAAATAAAGGGGTGAAACGGGTAAATCCTCCCAACTGGGTATTTTGTCTTTTACGAAGAATAAATAAAGCAGCAGCCGAGCTACCCATACCAATACAATCCAGAAACATGCTGAAGTTAAGTATAGGATCTACCCCCTTACCTAAAAAGCTGACAGCAATGGTAACCAACGAGAAAACCGTTAACCCCGCTGTAAGGGCCCCTGTCTTTTCGTTGCGATCAGAAAAAATGCGTGGAAAGACCTTATCCATACTCATTGCATACATCACGCGCGGATTACTCAGCAAGATCACATTTACATAGGCCATCACCGAAATGAACATCAACAAGTCAAATACCTTGGCCCCGGCCTTTCCGAACCAGGCCTCACAGAGCAAGGCGCCGATGGCCGTGGCATTTTTCATTTTATCGAAACCGATCACTTGCGTATAGGCCAGGTTAATGGAAACATAGAGCCCTACTACGATCAGAATGCCGATCAAGATACCCTTTGGGATTCCACTCGGCTTTTCGGCCTCGGCACCGAAGTTGATCGTCTGTTGATATCCGCCAAAGGCAAAACTGACCGGGATCAACG
>JBIIHS010000070.1:0-8134 GCA_044235515.1 Chitinophagaceae bacterium
TTATTTGGGTGATGCTGTGATAGGATCTTGGTGTAATCTGGGTGCAGGTACTACTAATTCGAACATAAAGATCAATGCCGGACCTGTTCGGGTATGGACTCCCGATGGAGAAAAGGAAGTTGGCCAAAAATGTGGTGTGATGATGGGGGATTATTCCCAGACGGCTATCAATACGTCTATTTGTTCAGGTACCGTGATCGGTGTAGGCTCTAATGTGATGGGGCAAGGCCTTACTCCTCGCTATATTCCTTGTTTTGCCTGGGGGCAAGAAGGTCTTTCCCGCTACCGGTTGCCCGAATTGGTGCAGGCTATCGACCGGTGGAAACAGCTGAAGGGAAGCGCTCTTTCTACCTACGAAGAAAATTTAATCAAATCGGTATATAAAAAATATTGAAATACGTATGAGAAAAAAGATCGCTGCTGCCAATTGGAAAATGAATTTGACCTACCAAGAGGGAATGGAGTTGGTCAATGCACTGTTAGCCGCAACAAAAGCTGTACAAGAACCATGTCGTGTCATCTTGTCGGTGCCCTTTCCGTACCTGTCCTCTGTTTCGGCATTATTACAAGGGCATCAGGGGTATGCCCTTGCGGCACAAAATTGCCATCACCTAAAGAGCGGTGCTTATACCGGAGAGGTTTCAGCCGCCATGCTTTCTTCAATGCAAATTCCTTACTGTCTGATCGGTCATAGCGAAAGAAGAGAATATAACGCGGAGACCACTACGCAACTGGCCGAGAAATTGATGCGATGCATGGAGCAGCAGATCCAACCGATCTTTTGTTGTGGCGAGCCCTTAGCTATTCGAGATAAGGGGGAGCAAAATGAATATGTGGCTCGCCAGTTAGCAGAATCACTATTTGTTCTCGATGCAGATCAACTTAGCCATGCTGTGGTTGCTTATGAACCCATCTGGGCCATTGGTACCGGGCGTACTGCTACCAGCGAACAAGCCCAAGCTATGCATCATCACATACGGGCAGTAGTAGCGGCTCAGTACGGAGAGAAAGTCGCGGGGCAACTTTCCATTTTGTACGGGGGAAGCGTCAAGGCCTCCAATGCAGACGAATTATTCGGGTGCTCTGATGTGGATGGAGCCTTGGTAGGAGGGGCCTCGTTAAGCGACACGGAATTCACCGCCATTGTCCGATCGCTTTGTAAGGTCTGATCTTATTGCAACGAATCGATCAGCGAGATATAATCTTGCATACAGTCCTCGGCAGCTTTTCCCTTCAATTGGCTCCAGGCATCATGTTTGGCCTTGGCTACAAAGTCAAATGGATTCGAAGGAGGGTCTTGCTGATTATCCCCTTCGGTAGCTTGCTTAAATAGTGAATACAGCTGTAACAATATTTCGTTAGAGGGCCGGTTGGTCAGCAATTTGCTTTTGGCCACAGCCTCTTCGAATCGGGATCTTAATTCCATACTCTTATTTTAGAACTTCTGTAATGACCGTTCCGATATTTCCGCTGGGCATTTGAATACGCAGCAGGGCGGCCAGGGTAGGGGCAATATCGGTCATGTACACTTCGCGATGGGTGATCCCTTTTTTGATGCCCCAGCCATACCAGAGCAAGGGAATATGAGTATCATAGGGGTTCCAAAGTCCATGCGTGGTACCGGTATTGCCGTAGGCATCAATATAACCCGCCTTCAATATGATTTGCAGATCGCCGCTACGGTTGGGATGATATCCATTGTTCAGCATTTTTCTAACGGGAGCGGGTAGGGGAACCGTATTTAAATCTTTCAGTAGGAAAGCCCTGTCAATACCCGGTTCCTTCATCAATTCGGCTTGCAGCCAGTTGAGTATCTCGTTGGGGTTAATACGTGCGGAATCTAGTTGCACGTGATCTAAATGAAGTTGGTAATTGTCATCACTCACGATCAGTTTTTTGAGCCGATATGTTTTTTCCAACGAGGCATTAAGTCTGTCAATGATCTTGCCCATAAAGACACGACCGCCGGGTAATTTATTTTCTTGACTGAACTCGGGAACATGGGCGGCTCCATGATCAGCAGTTAAAAAAACCGTATAAGATCCTTTTCCCACTTGTTGGTCGAGCCAATCAAAGAATTTTCCCAAGGCCAGGTCCATGCGAAGCATTGCATCTTCGGCCTCGATAGCGTTCGGGCCAAAACTATGACCAATATAGTCAGGCGAAGAAAAGCTGATGGCTAACAAATCGGTGATCTCGTCGCGACCCAATGATTCTCCCAAGAGGGCGGCTTTGGCAAAGGCCAAGGTCATTTCATTGCCCATGGGACTGGTGTTGATCTTCCCATAATCTTTCCCAATGTATTTTTTGAGGTCGTAGGGGAAGGATTCACCAAATACCGCATTCTCATAGCTTTTTTTATCGGCCGTACTGGCCTTGTACGAGTTTGCAGGATATAATAAAGACCAGCCTGCAGCATAAAAAGAATCAGGAAGCTTTCGTTGGTTAAAGGCTTGGGCCCATCCGGGCAATTCGGTTGAATAATAGGTAGACGTGATCCAGTTTCCGGTGGAGTTGTCGTACCAGTACGCTCCATTGGCACTGTGTCCTGCCGGTAAGATCGCTCCTCGGTCTTTGATAGCGACTCCAACAACTTTTGATTGAAAATTGGTGGCCAGTCTTAATTCATCCGAAATGGTCGTAACCAGCATGTTTTTAGGACTCATTTTTCCTTGGTTGATGCTGCTGCTTCCTACCGTGCTAACGGATTTGTCCTCGGTGCAATAGACCGTTCTGTTGAGTTGGCTATCCCACCAGGCATTTCCCGTAATCCCATTGATCGCAGGTACCGTTCCGGTATACACCGAACTGTGACCACAGGCGGTGACCGTAGGGGCATAGGGAATCAATGTTTGCTCACAGCTATGTCCTTCACTGAGCATCCTCCTAAACCCACCTTTTTCACTAAAGCGATCGGCGTACCGATACAGATAATCCCAGCGCATTTGGTCTAGCACCAAGCCTACTACCAAGCGGGGACGTGCTGGTCTTTGCGCCACCGAACCAGTGGTAGGTTGGGCGCTGGCATGAATAGACATCAGTACAATCAAAAGACTATAGAGAATGGATCTTGAGTACATAGTAATACAATGTTTTACAAAGGTAATTCTATAGGTGAGTTTACTCGATAATTTATTTTATCGGATAGGCGTGCAGTGTTCTGACAAGATCTTTACTTTTCCGTTATGTTTAATGATTGTAACACTGCAGCGTTGTCTATCATCAAAGCTTTCTCCATGGTAAAGGCCCTTTCCGCTCCATACCGTATTGACTACAGCGGCATTTCCGTCGATCTGAATGGAGATCTGCTCGCGAGACATGTCTTGTAACCGGTAAATATCAGATCCAGCAGTAGCAATAAGCGCCTCCCGTGTAAAGGTCTTGCCCGACTGGGTAAAATAGAGATAGTGCGGGGAAAGCACCGTGTCGACCAAAGAGGGTGATTTTTCTCTCCAGCCTCGGTCAAACTGATCCATCACCTCTTTGACCTCTTGCTCAGTGAGTATATCCTCCCGAGATTGACAGGAGAATGGTAGCGTCAAAAAACTACTCACAAGCAAAATCCATGTAATTGATCGCATATTCGATTCTTTATTGGTCTGAAAATAGCATCTGGTATTGCAAAGGACTCCAATTGGTGCGTAGCACCTGTACGACCCAGAAAAGGTCTTGTTTATACATTTCTAAGAGTCGCTGTCTGTCTTGGCTAGATACATGTTGATTCTCATTTATTTTTTGCCAACCCAACTCTTTTACGGCCAGTATCTTTTTTTGCCATTGTAATGCGCTACTCTCGGTGCTGCAGATATATTTTTCGGCGTAGCAGATGCCGGCACTGTCACAAAGTACTTCTATGGTGACATCCTTCGCGCGGGAGCCTGAAAATCGCAGTGGGGTATTTGGTCTTGCTTCAATCGTGCGCTGTTCTTGTTGAAAGGAGCGGGTTTCTTTTTTGAGTTTGACGAGTACTTCTTTTTCGTCAAGCCCCACGTACTGTTGGGACTTGGCTTCAGTTGATAAGATTACTAACAGAATGCAGCCAATCAAGAGGGGCCTGATAGTGTTTATTATGGGATTTTCCATGCTGTCTGCAAAATTAGTTTGTTTTTTTGCCGGACAGCCATTGTTCAAAGGCGGGGAGTGAAAAGCTGCTGAGATTTTTGTCTGCCGTTAGTCCTGCTTTTTGAGCAGCCAAAACACCATAGCGAACATCTTCCAGCCCTTTGGTGGCATGGGCATCGGGGTTGATCGAGATCAGTACGCCTTTTTGGAGGGCCTTGTCGATCCATCTCCAATCAATATCCAGCCGGCGGGGGTGTGCATTTAATTCGATCACTACTTGGTGGGCAGCGCAGGCATCTATTATTTTTTGATGATCGATGGGATATCCTTTTCTGCTGAGCAATAATCTTCCGGTGGGATGTCCTAGTATACGGGTGTAAGGATTTTCAATTGCCTTGATCAGTCTTGCCGTTGCTTTCTCTTCTGACATCCCGAACTGGCTGTGGATCGATGCGATCACCAGATCAAAACTGGCCAATATGGTTTCGGGATAATCGAGACTACCATCACCCAGAATATCACTTTCTATCGATTTAAAGATCTTGAATGGGGCTAATTGCCGATTGAGGAGATCGATCTCCTGGTGCTGTGCAGCCACCCGCTCTGCATTCAACCCATTGGCGTAGATGGCGGTGGTGGAATGATCGCTCATCACCATATAGTCCCAGCCTCTCTCGATACAGGCTTTTGCCATTTCCAGGATGGAATTACTCCCGTCACTCCAAGTCGAGTGCGAATGAATAAGCCCTTTTATGGATCCCGTTTGAATTACCGGTCCAAGGGGCTCTTGCAAGGACCGTTGGATACTGTCTCCGCTCTCTCTTAGATAGGGTTCAATCCAGGGTAGCCCTTTGGCCTCGAAGAGATCTTTTTCGGTACGGGCAGACAGTAGCTTATGTTGATCGATCGTGGGCAGTCCATCGAAGTATTCTAAAAAGGAGGGGCTGCCTGTGGTACGGAACAGTGTCAAGGCCAATGGCAGGTCGGTTGAGTAGATCCTTAGTCGCAGACCATTTTTTAATGCATAGAGTAGCGATTGCGGAGTTTCTTCAATCAATTCAGGCGGGTGTGCTGTTACCAACTTAGGCTTGATGACCTCTATGGGTTGGGCCACTACAAATTCTAGTTCCTCTATGGTTAGGGCTTGTCTTCGAAAAGCGCCTGTGCTGGCCACTGCATCCGCTCCAAAAAGGTGGTGTAAGTATCGTTCAATATCTGCAAAAACGGCATCTGCCTCGGCATATAAAAGCTGACCTTGGTGGTGAAGAAAAAATTCAATCGACTCGATCAGGGAACGCTGGGTTTTTTCGCCGAATCCTTTAAAGGTCACCAGACGGTTCTCCTGGCAAGCATACAGTAATTCTCCCAACGACTCAATACCCATCTCTTTCCAGATCACATTTATTTTTTTAGGGCCGAGCCCCTTAATTTTCATCATTTCCAAAATGCCGGAGGGGGTCTTCTCAAGTTGGTCCTCTAGCAATTGCAATCGGCCGGTGTCTAAAAGTTCTTCTACCGATTTGGCCACGGTTTTGCCAATACCTCGAATCGTGAGTAGTTTCTCGCGCGGGGTTTGGCTAAGCGGATAGGCCAGTTTGTCGATGGCAAAGGCCGCCGCGCCATAACTTTTGATGCTAAAGGGGTTGCCCCCGTGAATATCCAGTAAAACGGAAAGGAGCTTGAGCTGCTCGGCGATCACCGCATTTTCCATACTTGCAAGGTAAGTCCTTTGGGGATGAGGGTAGGGTATAAACGAGAAAATCCCCCGAGAACGGGGGACTTTCTATTCATTTCTGGAAGATTACTTCTTCTTCTTAGCAGCTTTTTTCTTAGCAGCTTTCTTTTTTGGAGCAGCCTTTTTCTTGGCAGCTTTCTTTTTTGGAGCGGCCTTTTTCTTGGCAGCTTTTTTCTTTGTAGCCATTTTTTTTGAATTTAAGGTGTTAGTAAAATGGATTAACGATGTTAAAAATAGTAATAAATTTTTAACATCCAAATTTTTTCTACAAAATTTTGGAGCTGCAAGATGTATGGAACCTAGCGAGTCGGGTCGATTATGCTTCGGCTGGCGTTACCGAAACAAAAGTGCGATTGCTTCTTCCTTTGCGGAATTCAACAATGCCATCCGTTAATGCGAAGAGAGTGTAGTCTTTTCCAACGCCCACATTTTTACCGGGGTGGTAAACCGTTCCACGTTGACGAACGATTATATTTCCGGAAATGGCGGGTTGACCACCGTATATTTTTACACCGAGTCTTTTGCTCTGTGAGTCACGATTATTCTTTACGCTTCCTTCACCTTTCTTATGTGCCATGGTACATTCTTTTTAATGGATGATCAAGAGATTTGACAGGTCAATTTATGCAATGCTCAATACTTTGATCTTAGTATAGGCCGTGCGATGTCCTTTTTTCTTGTGAAAGCCTTTTCTTCTTTTTTGTTTGTAGGCAATAACGGTATCGCCTTTAACTTGGTCAATGATCTCGGCTTGTACTTTTGCATTGGCAGCACTGCCAACTGACAGCTTTCCGTTGGCGTCCACCAGCAAAACTTCGAGGTCGAGCTTGTCGCCCGCCACGCCTTCTACACGAGGTACATATAAGGTCTGGTCCTTTTCTACTTTAAATTGCTGACCCGCAACTTTTACTACAGCTACCATACTATTAAAATTAGGACGGCAAAGGTAGGGAACTTTTTTGAACCTTCCAACCAAAAATAAGCGCTAAAGGGGGGTGCGGCATAGGGTCTTCTTTGGTTATCTTTGTTGTCCAACGCCTAGTTTTGGAAGGCGTTCTTCCTCTAAATACCGGTAAGAGTCCATGAAAATCAAGTCCTTTCTGGCCAGGCCCTTTGCGGCTTACATTCAGCGGACCATCAGGGCACAGATGAAGACAGCCGTGGCTGATCAGCGGCAGCTTTTGGAGAAAATGCTTAAAGTAGGGGTCAAGACGGCTTTCGGGAAGTCCGTCAACTTGAAAGATGTAAATGATTATCAATCATTTAAGCAATCTGTTCCCTTGCAGGATTACGAAAAAATGAGGGGTTGGATCGATATGATCAAACAAGGAAAGCAAAATGTACTGTGGAGAGGCCGCCCCCTGTATTTTGCAAAGACCTCAGGTACGACCAGTGGGGTTAAGTACATCCCCATTACCAAGGATTCAATCCCCAATCATATCAATACGGCTCGGAACGCGCTTCTTTGTTATATGGCCGAAACCGGAAATACTCGTTTTGCGGACGGAAAGTTGATCTTTTTATCGGGTTCTCCTGAGTTGGAGAGGGTCGGTTCCATTCCTACCGGCCGTTTAAGTGGCATCGTAAACCATCATGTACCCCGCTATCTGCGGGCGAATCAGCTCCCTTCTTATGAAACAAACTGTATCGAGGATTGGGAATCTAAATTGCATCGCATTGTGGAAGAGACTCTTCATCAGCCGATGACCTTGATCAGTGGAATTCCGCCCTGGATGCAAATGTATTTTGATGCACTCATAGAGCGAAGTGGCAAAAAGGTGGGCGATCTGTTTCCCGATTTTAGTGTGATGGTACAAGGAGGAGTCAATTTTGAACCGTATAGGACTCGCTTGTTCGAAAGTATTGGCCGTAAGGTTGACACCATTGAGCTTTTCCCTGCCAGCGAAGGGTTCTTTGCTTTTCAAGACACACAGCAATCCGAGGGAATGTTACTCAATACGAACAGCGGGATCTTCTTTGAGTTCGTTCCCCTGGACCAGCTGGGTAAAAAGGATCCGCAACGGGTGTCTCTGGCCGATGTTAAAGTAGGTCAGCAGTATGCGCTTATCATCAATAGCAATGCCGGTCTGTGGGGATATGAAATTGGCGATATCGTTCGCTTTGTTTCGGTCGATCCATACCGTGTGGTAGTGACCGGTCGTACCAAGCATTTTATATCGGCCTTTGGAGAGCATGTAATAGGTGAGGAGGTTGAGTATTGTATTCGGGAAGCTGCCTTGCAGCTAGGAGTGGGGGTAACCGAATTTACCGTTGCGCCCTGTGTAAGCACTACCGATGCCAAATCGTTTCATGAGTGGTTCATTGAGTTCGACCGCG
>JBIIHS010000071.1:0-8107 GCA_044235515.1 Chitinophagaceae bacterium
CGGAATGAACAATATCCGCGATGTGATCGCCTTTCCGCGTACACCGGGCTCTGCCGAATTTTAACGAGTATCCGTTCGACACCTTTTCTCCTAGCTATTATTCATGATCACCGAGCGAAGAGAAACGCTTTCACTTTACCTTCTTTACTCTTCGTGAATGCACATAACAGGCACATGGCTTTGATAGACCAATTGCCTAGTTGAACTTTTCTTAAAGAGCTTATCGACCAATTTGTGTTGTTTGGGAATACTGATGATCAGGTCCAGGTTGTTTTTTTCAGCAAACTCATTGATGGCATCCTCGATGTCGTTATGTTCCAGAAAAAAATAGACGGGCCGCAAGTCGCTCAATAAGGTTTCGAGTAAAACAGTCTGCTCTGGTTTTTCTTCCTGATCACGCCCATCTGTATTTACATTGAGCACATATAACTCGGCCTCAAAATTTTTAACCAGGTCGCGAATAATTCGAGTGGGGGTGGTCGCTACGACCTCTTTATAATCGCAAGCGAAACCGATCTTTTTGATCCCTTTTCCAAAGGTCTTTCCGGGCGGAACGCAAATGACCGGTACATGCAGGTGGCGAATGGCGCTTAATGCGTTGCTGCCAAAGAGAACCCGCTCAAAAGCTGATGCTCCCTTTGTGCCCATTACAACGGCAAAGGGTCTGATCTTTTCACAGATAGCTTCGAGTTCGTCGGTTACATTACCTAGCCGCGTTTCGGTATAAAGCTTTTGATCGCCATGTAATACTTTTCGGACAACTTCTCGTACCTGTTCCATTTTTCGTTCGGCCGCTTTTCTTAACTCATCGACAGAGACCAGTACAATGGGTGCATCACTATAACTGACCGGAACTTGGTATACATGCAGTAACATTAGATTGGCCTTTATAGCATTGGCCATTTCCAGGGCATAATGCAAGGCATTAGTGGCTATGGGAGAAAAATCGGTGGGTACTAGTATTGTCCTCATGGGGTCTGCGTTTGTCTTAAAGATAAACGCAGGCGTTGCGGCAACCCATGACCAAGGTCAGTGATCTTATTGACGTTGGGGAGGCATAGCCAGAAAGGCGCCTACCCTTTCTCGTACATTTTCGCGAACATTCAAATAGTATAGGTTAATATCACCCACATGATAGTTATCGGTGCGATACAAGAAGCTGCCCGGGAAATGGGGGCGGTACGAATACACGACACCATTTTTGATCTGCGCATCCGTTGTTTTTTTATACACTTTATTAAAGCGCGTCAGCACTGAGCCTTTGTTTAGCTGACGTGATACAAAATTAGTATCGATTGTCCAGCTGATGGGATTGGTAACGATCAGAGAAGTCTTTCTTTCTTTTTCTTTGGTCACCCAGGGCGCTTCGTATCCCATTTTAAAAGTGCGCCAGCTGCATAGACAATTTGTTTGCGAGGGGGTTATACAAGCGCTGAGCGTTTTGAATTGACTTGTTTCGAGCGGCCATCCCACTACATAGGCCACG
Organism: Chitinophagaceae bacterium; assembly: GCA_044235515.1. Taxonomy (GTDB): domain Bacteria; phylum Bacteroidota; class Bacteroidia; order Chitinophagales; family Chitinophagaceae; genus JJ008. The sequence continues at coordinate 1,487 of JBIIHS010000071.1, forward strand.
ACCAATTGTTGTTGCAGCGGTTTATTGTCGAAAAACTCCTTAAGCAGCTCTATGGCCATTAGAGCACCCTGACTATGCGAGGCAATAATGATCGGCCGCTTATTATTATAGTGTTCCAAATAATAGCGAAACGCAGTTCGTATGTCGGAGTACGCCACTTGTAAAGCCTTTAGCGACGCCAATGAGTCTTTGCTGTAAAAATTACCGATATGCGCTTGCCGGTAGCGAGGGCTGAATACGCGACTTTGTTCATTAAAGGCACTTGCTTGAAACAGGATGGTCGAGTAGTCTGTCTTTGCATTAATATAATCGTCATCAATGGCTGCGTTGGGCATTGTGGCCTCTTTCTTTTCGGTAAAAGTGGTAGGATGAATAAAGAACACATCGGCTGGGGTATCGCCGGATGCTGTTTTGAGTGGTTTGGGGATACTGTCCGAGGGATCTTTTTTATCAGGATGAGCCGCCCAGTAGTCTAAATTGGTATAATCAGGCAGCCCCGATGGACTCTTAAAAGGGTAAAGAGACCGATAGGATTGATATTTATCGGCACATCCGAAAAGGAGCAAAATCAGGCCAAAAATGGCAAAAAAGGCAGTTTTTCGATACATATTAATCAAAAATCGGTAAAAAAAGTGGTATTTATGGGTTCCATCAATTTTGTTTTGACTGGGCGGCAAAAAAAATTAATAAAAAAAGGTACTTTGTAATGCACGGTACTATAATTTTGTATTATCTTTGTTCCTCAATTGTTTAAATAGTCATGAATATAGACAATACACAGAGCCAGATGAGAAAAGGGATTCTGGAGTTTTGCATTCTTTCTGCCATTAAGAGAGGCGAGGCCTACCCTGGTGATATAGTAGATGAGTTGCGTTCGGCCGGCTTAAGCATTTTGGAAGGGACGCTTTATCCCCTGTTAACCCGCCTCAAAAATGCTGAAATGCTTACCTACCGTTGGGTGGAGAGCCCTTCGGGCCCCCCCCGCAAGTACTTTTCTCTGACCGAAAAAGGCCTCCTGTTTTATACCGAACTCGAAAAAACCTGGAAAGAACTTTCTGAGGCGGTCAACAAGGCCACCTCGCCCAAACCCACCAATCTCTAATCTAACTCTATTCATTTTAATAAAAAATAATACTAATCAGCCGTCTCATGAAAAAGATCATCACCATCAATTTAAGCGGTCAGATCTTATCGATCGAAGAACCCGCCTTTGAACAGCTGCAGGCCTATATCGCTACCCTCCGCCAATTTTTTGACCGCGAAGAGGGGCGCGAGGAGATCATTAATGATATAGAAGGCCGAATAGCCGAATTGATGAATGAAAAGATTAAAAAAGGAAGCGCCTGCATTACGGAAGCCGATGTGCAAATCTTGATCGCACAAATGGGAAGCCCCGAAGCGCTGGCACAAGAGGGAGTTGCCGAAGAAAAAAACCAGACTGGTGCGGAATCGGCAGCGACAGAAGAAAATACAAGAACAAAAGCACCTGAACCCCGCAAACTCTATCGAGATCGTAATAACAAGATCATTGGAGGGGTGGCCAGTGGATTGGCTGCTTATCTGGGGATCGATCCGACCATTGTGCGCGCCCTACTGGTGCTCTTGGCTTTTTCGAGTTTTGGGTTGATCTTATTTGGATATGTATTAATGTGGATCATCTTTCCCTTCGCAGCCGTGGAACCCTATAAGGGCAAACGGTTTTATAGAGACCCAGACAATAAAGTATTGGGCGGCGTAGCTGGCGGGTTGGCGGCCTATTTTGATAAATCCGTCAAAACGATCAGGCTGCTTTTCTTATCTCCTCTGCTCTTGCAGATCTTTTTTTCCATTCTGAATTGGACGGACGATGATTTTACGTTCCTCTTATTTAATCTCAGTTTTGGCTCGTTGGTCGGGTTCTCCTTTATTATGTATATCACCCTTTGGATTATCCTGCCCAAGGCAATTACCCCCTATCAAAAAATGGAGATGCGCGGAGAGAAGATCGACCTGGCCTCTATTCAAAAACAGGTAAGACAGGGGGCAGAGCAGTTTAAAGAAAAAATAAGCAGCTGGGGTAAAGAAGTAGAGGCTGTCGCCAATGAGCTACCGGGTAAGGCCGAAAAATTGGCTAGCGAGGTCAATCAGCAAGTAGAAGAAAAGTTTAGCGGTAAAGAGCGTACCCTTGGCGGAAGTATTTTATATGCGATCGGGATATTGATCAAAGTATTCTTCGCACTCCTATTTGGCATACTGGCTTTTTCGCTCATGGTATCGCTCCTAGCTGTATTTTTTGTGGGGGTAGTCACCTGGCCCTATCAAGCCTTTATTTGGGGCAATAACACGCAGCAATTATTGGCTTGGTCTGCACTCATTTTATTCGTGCTGGTTCCGCTGCTTGGATTTATTATCTGGCTGATCAGAAGGATACTGGGATACAAGAAAAAAAATGCCGCGCTGCGATATAGCTTTTTTTCGCTGTGGACACTAGGCTGGATCATCATTTTTTTATTTCTCAGCACCATGGGTAAAGAATTTTCTACTCGTGAGCAGATCGTCACTGCTGTACCCATTTCAGTTCCTGATCCGGCTACCATACATCTTACAGTCTCGCAGCCTGCCATTATGTATAGTAACAAGGTCCCCTGGATACATATAGAGGGCGAAGAAAAGGGCTGGGATCTCACTAAAGATTCGCTGAAGCTTTCGGCCATGGTTATTGAGACCACAATTAGTCCGGACAGTTCTTTTCACTTGGAGCTTATACGAAGCGCCAACGGAAGAAATAGTCAACAGGCCCTTCAGCGTGCGGAGGCGCTCGGTTATACCATTAACACGATGGCCAATTTGATTCAGGCATCCAATAAGTCCGATACCGGAGTGATCGTTGACCTGCCCAGCCACTATTCGATCGCTGCAAAAGATAAGTATCGCGCCCAGCAGGTCAAGTTGGTGGTGAAAATTCCGGTCGGAAAGACCATTTCTTTTGATGAGTCGATCAAAGAAAAGCTCACCTTGGGCGAGTTGGACGTCCGCTTAAACAAGGGCCGGTTACGCGAAGTAGACTGGAATAATGCAGATTTTCCCTACGAGTATGGCGTTATTTATAAAATGATGCCTGACGGAATGCTGCATTCGATCAGCGAGGCTAACCCTCCCGGCGCCCTATAGAACAAGCCCGGTTTGGCGTACATTTGTGCTCTCAAAAAAAGCACATGTCCGTAAAACCCACCCCGTTCCATAAAAAGCACATAGCCTTAGGAGCCAAAATGGCTCCTTTTGCGGGATACGATATGCCCATCTCCTATACCGGAATCAATGATGAGCACGCCACGGTGAGAAAAAATGCCGGTGTATTTGATGTGAGCCATATGGGTGAGTTTGTACTCAAAGGCCCCGATGCACTTGACCTGATCCAGCGGGTTACCAGCAATGACGCTTCCAAACTCTTTGCCGGAAAGGTTCAATATAGTTGTTTCCCCAACGATAAAGGCGGAATCGTAGATGACCTTTTGGTGTATTGCCTCGAAGAGAACAAGGCCTATATGTTGGTGGTAAATGCATCGAATATCGAAAAGGACTGGACTTGGATCCAACAGCATAATCACAAAGGGGTAGAGATGCACAATATCTCAGAGAAGACTTGTTTGTTGGCCGTGCAGGGTCCGCAGGCCGCTCGCATATTGCAACCCCTTACCGATCTTGATCTGGTTAACCTGGCATACTATACGTTCGTAAAAGGAAAATTTGCCGGCGTAGACAACGTGTTGATAAGCGCTACCGGTTATACCGGGGCCGGGGGTGTCGAGATCTATTTTGAGGATAAGAATGGAGAGGCCGATCTTATCTGGGATGCCCTTTTCGCCATAGGGGGTCCACAAGGATTAAAACCGATCGGACTGGGTGCCAGAGATACGCTGCGTTTGGAAATGGGATTCTGTTTATATGGAAATGATATTGATGATACGACCTCTCCACTCGAAGCCGGATTAGGGTGGATCACTAAATTCACCAAAGAGTTTACCAGTTCGGAATTCTTTGCCCGTCAAAAAGCCGAAGGGGTAACAAAGAAGCTGGTCGGTTTTGAGATGATCGATAAAGGAATACCTCGTCATGGTTATGAGATCAAAGATGCAGCGGGTAGCACGATCGGGGTCGTTACTTCGGGTACGCAGTCGCCCACCCTGGGCAAAGCCATTGGGATGGGCTATGTGCAAACGGCGCAATCACGACTTGACAATACGATATTTATTCAAGTGCGCGACAAGCAATTGAAGGCGCAGGTTGTAAAATTTCCGTTCGTATAGTTAGCCCCTTCTTATGCCTACGATCCATCTTACCACCTTTATTGCGGCTTCTTCCGAAGTGGTCTTTGACCTCAGTCGTCATATTTCCGTGTATAAAGAGTCGATGAGTCCGTATAAGCTCGAGGCGGTGGCGGGTACCCGGTTTGGTCTGATCGAGAAAGGCGATACGGTTACCTGGCGCTCTCATCAATTATTCAAAGAGCGAATTCAACGGGTCAAGTATGTCGAAGTGCAACGTCCTGATATGATCATCGAAGTGCAGGTGCAAGGTGATCTGAGCGCCATGCGTCATGAACATTATTTCAAGGCAATCGATAATGGAATGTTGCTGATCGATCTGCTCAGTTTCGAGATGCCTTATGGGAGAATAGGACGCTGGTTCAATGCCCTCTACTTTACCAAGTACATGGAGTCGCTCTTGCAGCAGCGCAACGAGACCATTAAACGATTTGCCGAAACAGATCGTTGGAAAAAAATACTAATCAAATAGCAGCGAATTATACTACATGAAATCCAAACCCACGCTCTTTACGTCTCTTTCTCCAGCCTTACTTCATTTATACGACCTTTCCGATAGTGTAGTGGTGATCATTGATGTTTTTAGGGCCACTTCCACTATTGCTTCGGCCCTTTTCAATGGTGCCCGTGCCGTTATTCCGGTAGATTCGGTGCCGAAGGCGATCGAGATGAGTAAAAATATAGATGGGGTGGCGGCCGGTGAGCGAGACGGAATGATCGCCGAGGGATTACAGCACGGAAACTCTCCGCTAGAATATACGCGCGACTTTATTGGTGGCCGTACCCTGGTATTGACCACCACCAATGGGACGCGACTTTTGCAAATGGCACTCGATCGTAATGCCCATACCATAGTAGCCGGCAGTTTTCCAAACCTGGGCGCTATTTGTGATTACCTGCAAAAACAAAATAGAAATGTGGTATTAGGTTGTGCGGGCTGGAAAGATCGCTTTAACTTGGAAGACACCCTCTTTGCCGGAGCAATCATAGAAAGACTGCAAGAGCAGTTTACCATTCACTGCGATAGTTCTCTTATGGCCTCTTCTCTATATCGTCAGCATAAGGATGATCTGCCCGGATTCGCTCCGCAGTTAACACATTACCACCGATTGGTCCAGCGTTTTGGGTTAATTGAGGATATTCGATTTTGTCTAACACCCGATGTGGCCAACGTACTTCCCTTTTACGAGGATGGGAAGTTGGTCATAAAAAAATAAATCCTTTAAGGTACGAAATTTATCGACTTCTTTACCCGAGGGGCTACTTTATATTTTTCTTTTTTTATTGATGGAAATACGACCCACATTCCTTTAGATTTGTAGGTTATCCTTTTTATTCACGGTCTATAGTTAACGCAAAAAAATTGGCCCTCCCCCATTTAGTAAAACATATTTATACGCATGGTACCGATGAGGTGATCAAGCGTGGTAAAAAGATACATGCTATTGGGTATGTAGAGTTAGTGGAGTACGATGAGTTATTTGGTACGGCTACCTTTCGTGTAAAGGACGATAGCTACAGCACGTACTACAAGGTTCAGATCCATCATTTCCGAGACCCTAAGGCTACTTCCCTTCGTTGCGGCTGCCCCTACAACCTAGGGGATATTTGTCGTCACGAAGTAGCAGCCTTGTTTCAGTTGCAGGAGCTTCTCGATCGTGGTCATTTGCAAACCGGACATCTGCGTTACGACCAGCGTCATACCACCGTGAAGATGCGGTCGATCGACCTCAAGCATCTTCGCTTGCTTTGCTCCTCTGAAACGCTCACGGAAGCAGAGACCTTTTTGCGCACAAAAAAAGCGAGGATCGATTATGCAGAGAACGAAACGGTCAAAGCGCAAGTGGTTCTCGATGCCAATACCTACGAGGTGTTGATCAAAAAAAATGAGGAGCGCAATTTCGATACCAGTTGTGATTACGACGATACCGAGCATCCGCTTTGCTTACCCAAGGTGATCGTTTTCTTACAGTTGCTAAATACCCACGGGTCTGGTTATTTTGATAGCATCCGCAATTGGGACAAGGAGAAAAATAAGCTGCTAGAAGCCTACGGGTATTCGTTGAAAGATGACCTGAAGGGTAAATTCGAGTTTGCTTACAAAGAGGGAAAGCCCTTTTTGCGGGTGCTCGATGCTTCTATTAAGCGCGTGGCCGTAGTAGTACCCACCACTCGTCCGGCCCTTCGCTCTTTTCCAGAAAAGATCACCGAGATAGCTGAGACGCCTTTGTTGCCCGACATATCGACGCCTTCACAACGGTTGGGCCTGGTCTTTAATTTCAATAAAAAGTCGTTCCCTCGATTTTCAGTAGACGCG
>JBIIHS010000072.1:0-8025 GCA_044235515.1 Chitinophagaceae bacterium
TTGTACATCAAGCGCTCCTCGTCGTGGCTTTCCATATAGGAGATCAGGTGCGGTTGAGACCACCCACGGGCCGTAAAGATGCTGCCGCTGAAATTGGAATTACTGACAAAACCCATGGCCGCCTCTTGGTAGTTATAGGTGTTATTGCCCCACAACATCATACCGTAATTAGCCAGTTCGATCTCTTCGGTATTGTCAGCGAAATGCTCCAATATAACATAGCTGCCGGGTGATTTTAGCTGCATCGTATCGTAATACCTTTTCCAGATGGCAATCCGCGTGGGGTCGTATCGTCCCCAGGCCGCCACATCCGAGCCCGTATTATTTTGTGTAAACCCTTTGGAAAGATCGAAGCGGTATCCATCTACCTTATACTCTTTGAGCCAATGCTCCATTACACGACTACTAAAATTCCGGGTCAACAAACTCTCGTGATTAAAATCATTGAATACGTTAAATGGATGGCGTGCCGTTTCGTTAAGCCAGGGATTATCTGCAGCCGGACGATTGGCCGTACTATTCCAGTACAGCGCCGCAAGAGGATTACTTCCGGTGGTATGGTTCAGTACCATGTCGAGGATCACGGCTATGCCGCGACGATGACAAGTATCAATGAATTCCTTGAGTGAATTCTTTGGTCCATAGTACTTGTCGGGGGCAAAATAATAGGATGGATTATAGCCCCAACTTTCGTTACCATCGAACTCACCGACCGGCATTAATTTAATGGCATTGACACCCAACCGCTGTAAGTAGCCGAGTGTATCGCGTAGCGTCTTCCAATCGTGGGCTGCTATAAAATCGCGAAGCAATAACTCGTAAATGATCAGCCCTCTTTTATCAGGGCGTGTAAAATTGGGTACTGTCCAGTTATAAGTCGGTGAATTGGTCTGCAGAATGCTGACGATACCACTGGTTTGTCCGGTTGGATAGGGCTTCAGGTTGGGAAAGGTAGCCGATGAGATCGAAGGATCATTCCAGGGATCCAACACTTTTTCTGCGTAGGGATCCCCTACGCGCAGGGTCCCATCGATCAAATATTGAAATGCATATTCCGTTCCCGGAGTGAGGCCTGCAATACGAAGCCACCAATAATTGCCATCTGGCGTTTTACTCATGGCATAATTGGTTTGCTCTTGCCAATTGCTGCCGGGCAAATCACCGATGACCGATACCCGTTGCTTACCGGGTGCATATAATACTAAGATTGCCGATGTATTGCCAGCTTCGTAATTGATACCATCTCTGACACCGGCCGGAAGGGGGGCCACCGCCACGGAGCCTCCCACAAAAAATCGAAGCGTATCTCTTTTGGTAAGGGTGCCACTGATCGCTTCTGCCACTATTACCTGCGAACCTGGGGTGGTGATTACCGGGCTACTCGTGATAGTGCTGGCATTGGTCACCGTCTGCACTATGGTTCCGTTATAAGAGAGTCGAAGGGTTGAGGCCGTGCTACTGGTCTGGGCCGTAACCGAAAGCGTTTGGCCTACTTGCCGAGTGATGGGCTCGGGAAGAGGGGTAGCCGTTGGTTGAAAGGGCGGGTCAGTAAAGCGAACGGAGAGTTCGTTAGGATAGATCGACAGATACATATCGGATCCATCAGTATTAGTTTGCTTTATATTGCCGTTGCCACTGCGAAACAGGATCGCGATCTGGCGAATGGTCTCCCCAGCGGGCACGCCATAAAAAGCCCTGATATTGGTAATGTCGTAACGCCATTTGTTATTACCTAGCGAAGTGGCCTGTAAGCCTGGTACTAATTGCCCCCATGGATTTTGCGCTCCGAATTTTACATAGCGCCAATCGGAGGGACTGGAGCTGAGGTTTGTAATTACGCCGGTGTGTACGTATACGTCGGTGGGATTAGCGTAATTATTGAGGCCCCCATTGCCCTTGGTGGCATCCACGATGATGGAAAGGTTATCGTTATCACGTGGAAATAACGGAGTAGAGGTCAGCAACTGAGAATAAGCAGGCAGTAGCCAAGAGGCCAGCAGGCCCAACAGCAGCAGGTTTTTTTTCATATGACAGCGTTAATAGCTATTTAAAAATACAAATATGTACCTGAAACACATTAAACCAGCATTGATTTTTTTAAGGACCTTTCGTCCTAGCAGGTAAACCGCTACGGCAGACGTACCTTTACCGACCAATTCGTTACATGTACAGTAAAAAAGATACACTAAGCTGGCAGCACCTGACAGAGCAGCTACTGAAGAAACAGAATAGCCAGGCCATCGGGGCAAATGAGTTGGATACGCTTCGGGGTGTGCTACGCTTTCATGAGTATCGATATTATGTACTGAATGATCCGCTGCTCTCTGATTTTGAATATGATCAACTATTCAAATTACTTGAGAAGATCGAGCAAGAGCATCCTTTACTGATCACCCCCGACTCTCCCACCCAGCGAGTGGCCAAAGATCTGACACGCGACTTTCCGACCGTCCAGCATTTGGTGCCCATGTTATCACTTGACAACTCCTACAACGCCGAAGACCTTCGTGATTTTGATAGAAAAGTAAAAGAACTCTCCGGACTGTCTTCGGTGGTTTATTGCGTTGAACCAAAATTCGATGGCAGCAGCATCTCCTTGATCTATCAAAACGACCTGTTGGTACGTGCTGCCACCCGCGGGGATGGAGAACAGGGAGACGAAGTGACCAACAATGTAAAACAGATTCGCTCCTTACCGCTTTCTGCTTCGTTCAGCCAGTGGGGGATCGATGAGATCGAGATAAGAGGAGAGGTCCTCATCAACAAAGAGAATTTTGAACGATTCAACCAGTCCCTGCTGCAAGAAGGACTGCCTCCGCTGGCTAATCCTCGCAATGCTGCGGCCGGCACCTTACGACTTAAAGATCCCACCGAAGCAGCAAAAAGAAAACTAGAGGTATTCGTATATCATATCAGCTACACACATGCTACCAAAGGATCCTCACTTCCACCATCATTGCAAACACATGCGGGCTCGTTGGATCTACTTTGGGAGCTGGGCTTTCGAAGTCCGAATCGAGAGAAAAAAGTTTGTCAAAATATAGAGGAGGTAATGGCCTATTGCCTATCGTACGAGGCCTTACGGGATGAACTTCCCTATGAGATCGATGGAATGGTCATAAAAGTAAATGATATCGGGTTGCAAGAAAGACTGGGCATGACCTCGCATCATCCTCGCTGGGCCGTGGCCTTTAAGTTCAAGGCAAGACAGGCGACCACGCAGTTGACCGGCGTAGAGTTTCAGGTTGGCCGCACCGGTGCCGTAACGCCCGTAGCAAAACTAGACCCCGTTGCCGTGGGAGGAGTGATGGTCTCCAGTATATCGATCCATAACCAAGAATACATACAAGAGAAAGATCTGCGCATAGGTGATCAGGTACTTATCGAGAGAGCCGGTGATGTGATCCCACAGATCGTCAAATCGTTGATAGAACTTCGAAAGGGCAAAGAGAAGAAGATCGTTTTTCCGACGCAATGCCCGGTTTGTAAAAGTCAATTGTTCAAAGAAGAAGAAGAGGCGGTTTGGCGTTGCATCAATATCGAATGTCCCGCACAGGTCGTGGAACGTATCATTCATTTTGTAAGCAAAGACGCCATGGACATTCGAGGATTGGGCGAAGCCAATATTCGGAAATTTTATGAGCTACAATTGCTACACGATATACCCGGTATCTACACCTTTGATTTTTCAGCACTCGAAAACCAAGAGGGATTTGGTAAAAAATCGATAGACAACTTGCAATCAGCCATTGCCGGATCTAAAACCCAACCACTGCATCGGCTGATTTACGCATTGGGAATACGTTTTGTGGGCGAAACAACCGCTCGCACACTGGCCGCTGCCGTAGAGCACTTACTGGATTTCGAAAAATTCTCCATTGAGCAATTACTCGAATTGGAGGATGTAGGACCCAAAGTGGCCGGCAGTATCCACCATTTTTTCAGCAACAAGGATAATATTAGTATGATCCGAACGCTCGAAAAACTGGGGTTATCGTTGCGCAACGAGAAAAAAGGGAGCTTGCCTGCTGGCAACTTGAGTGGAAAGACATTTCTATTTACCGGCACCTTACCTACCCTTAAGCGATCGGCCGCCGAAGAGATGGTTCGACATGAGGGAGGAATCGTATTGGGAGGAGTTAGCGCCAAACTTGATTACCTGGTAACTGGCGAGGAGGCGGGCAGTAAATTAGAGAAAGCAAAAAAGATCAATACCATTCGTATTATCTCGGAAGCTGAGTTTTTGAAACTCCTGGAGCGATAACCCGAGATTTTTCTCATCAGCACTTGAATTTTTCTCATCAGTACCTGGAATTTTCTCATTTGATTTTGATTGGATCCTCTTGATATACCCGCTAATAACAAGTTAGCTTGAGCATATTTTGATCCAATGCGGTTTTATTTTTTAGCAGGATGGTTATTGACTCTTTGGGGCGCTGCCGCTCAATCTCATCACAGCGTATTCATTACAGAGTTAATGCCAGACCCCAGTCCCTCTATCGGATTGCCCGGCTATGAGTGGATAGAGATACGTAACGGTTCGGGACAATCCTTGCAATTGCAACAATGGAGAGTAGGTACCAGCACGTCCCTATCGGGCCCCCTTCCTTCCTACTCGCTGGCCCCTGACAGTATGCTCATCTTATGCTCGGCCACGGCGCTGCCTTTCTTAGCCCTTCATGGGAAAGCGCTTGCTGTAAGCAGTTTTCCGGCACTCGATAATGAGGGTACCACCGTATGGCTTCGTCATCCAACCGGGCGGGTGATTCATGCGGTCGCTTATGAAAAGTCCTGGTATAAAAATCAATGGAAAGCGGAGGGAGGCTGGTCGATCGAAATGATCGATTGGCGTTGGCCCTGCGCTGGCAAAAATAATTGGAAAGCCAGTGTGCAAGATAAAGGTGGCACGCCCGGTGAGATCAACTCCGTACAAGATCTGCGAACAACGTTGATGATACCAACGGCCCTGTACTCCTATGCCTCGGCAGCGAATAAAATTTGTATTCAATTCTCAGGATCGATCGATAGTGGCTGGTCCGTTCAAACGGATAGCTACCAGCTGAGTCGTGGGGCCAAGATAGTAAGCGCAAAAACAATTGATCTTAGCCATAGTCTCTTGGAATTAAGTGTCGACCAACCGCTGCAAATCGATTCGGTATACAGGCTCTCCTGGACAGGAATAAAAACGTGTTACTCCGATAGCAGAGGATCGGCCGGGCAATTAAAAACCGGGAGAGCTTCTCCTGGCAAATCAATGGATGTGATTATTAATGAGTTGCTTTTTAATCCACGTAGTGGTGGCTCTGATTTTATAGAATGCTTTAATAATAGTGACCATATTTTGGATCTATCCAACTTATACCTAACCAACAGACAACCCGGTGGCGGTTTAGGTACTTTTATCAGACTTTCTCAGACAACTCGCCTACTCTTCCCGGGCGAATACTATTCCTTTAGCAGCGATCCTGCGTTGATCATGCAACAGTACTTGGTGAGTTCGCCCACGCACCTTTTACAAACAAATGGTTTTCCTTCTTTACCCGACGAGTCAGGGCACGTAGTTTTACTAAACCATCAGGGAGAAATACTGGATGAACTGCAATACAGCGAAGATTGGCATTTTCCCCTTTTGCAAAACAAAGAAGGCATCTCTCTTGAGCGTATCAATCCGAAAGAGCGAACACAATGGGCCAATAACTGGCACTCCGCTGCAAAAACTGAAGGATTTGCTACCCCCACCCGAAAGAATTCTCAGCAACGATCCAATGAAGTAGCTGACCTTAGTTTTCGGGTAGACCCACCTCTTTTTACTCCTAATCTCGATGGACTGAATGATGTTTGTACGATCTTTTATCAGACCGCACAACCCGGTACCTTGGCCTCTGTTCAAATCCTGGACCCGGCAGGACGTTTACTGCGTGTACTCGCTGCTCGCTCTCTGCTGGGCACGCAGGGATATTGGTATTGGGATGGAAGAGATGAACTAGGAAATCTACTAACTGCTGGCAATTACCTGTTGGTCTTGACGACCTATACACTTCAAGGTGTCATTCGTCATTACCGACAGGGAATTTCACTATGGAGATGATTTTCTAAAAGTTTTAACAGGTTCTACTTTTTTTAAAAGAAACGAGAATTATCTTGCACTTGTTTACAAACAAAACCACATGAGAAACCAACCCACTTTCCGATCTCTTTTTTTGCTGTCCTTTCTTACGGCAACAACCATGGCCTTTGCACAACAACAGCAAATAAAATTTCCAGAGCAAGCCCCTCGAAAAAACGTATACGTTGAGTTAGGCGGAAATGGGATCGCCTTTAACGTGATGTATGAAACTCGTCTAAAGAAGTCGGCGGACGGAATCGGCATCAAGGCCGGTCTGGGTGGATTTAGTGGATCTTACGAGAAAGTATTCACAGTTCCCGTTGGAATTAATTGGCTGCTCACCAAAGACAATAAACATTTTTTTGAAGCGGGAGCTGGGCTTACCTTTTTTCATTACAACGATACCTACAGCCCCTGGTGGCCCGGAGGCATCTATGATCCTTTCCCCGTAGATGTAGCCGGACTCAATATAGAGCAAAAGAATTCAGTATACGGACATCTTACATTGGGATATAGAAGACAACCCAAGAACGGGGGGATTACCTGGGGCGTAGCCCTGACACCTCATTTTAACCAACGTGGGTTTTGGCCTGTGTGGTTTGGTTTCAAATTCGGATACTCCTTTGCCAGAAAATAGTAGATAAGAATAATTACGTAAGCTCGATATCGAAGCTTACCAACTCTTTGAACTGGCGGATCCGATCATGAATCTCTTTTTTACCGATCTCTTTCAATCGGGTGGGGCCAAATTTCTCTACACAGAAACTGGCCATGGCAGAGCCCACAATGATCCCTCTTTTCATGTTTTCGAATGAAACATCACCGGTCTTTGCGATATGACCGATGAACCCTCCGGCAAAAGTATCACCGGCACCGGTCGGATCAAATACGTCCTCGAGCGGCAGCGCAGGTGCATAAAACACTTCGTCTTGTTGAAAGAGCAAGGCACCATGTTCCCCTTTTTTGATGATCAGATAGCGAGGACCCATGGCTAAGATGGCACGAGCCGCCTTGACCAGAGAATATTCACCGGATAGCTGACGGGCCTCGGCATCATTGACCATTAACATATCTACATAGCGCAGTACGATCTTGAGCTCGCTCATGGCCGTCTCCATCCAGAAATTCATGGTATCCATTACGATCAAACGAGGGCGTTGCTTTAATTCCTGGATCACATTAAGCTGCATGCGGGGCTGCAGGTTGCCCAGCATCAAAAATTCAGCACCCTGATAGGAAGCGGGCACTTTGGGATCGAAATCGGCTAGTACGTTCAAGTCGGTCACTAAGGTGTCGCGACTGTTCATATCGGCATGGTAGCGTCCACTCCAGAAGAATGATTTTTTATCGGATACTATCTCGACCCCCGTTGTCTGAACACCCCGACGACGGAGTTCTTCCATTTCTTCTTGTGGAAAATCATATCCCACAATGGAGATCTGTTGTACGGGCTGCACAAAGTTGCTGGCCGCATAAGCCACATAGGTGGCCGATCCTCCTACAATACGGTCTGTTTTTCCAAACGGGGTTTCAATGGCATCAAAGGCCATGGTTCCAACGGTAATCAATGACATAGGGTGCAAACCTATAGCAAATCCCCAATCTAAAAAAAGCATTATTTATGTATCTTTCCGCCTCTACTGAAAATAGCTATGGCAAAGGCAATGCGAAAAAAGGCATCTAAAAAAGGGTTGATCCTGCAAAAAGCAGCGGCCATGTTCCGCCAGCGGGGATTTGCGGCCACCTCCATGCGCGATCTAGCAGAAGCGGTAGGTATTGAAGCCGCCAGTCTTTACAATCACATTAGTTCCAAAAACGAGATACTCGAAGCAATTTGCTTTGAAATGGCCAATCTTTTCAATACGCATATGGACCAAATTGAAGCATCGCGCCAGTCGACCCTTTCGGCCTTAGAGGCG
>JBIIHS010000073.1:0-7681 GCA_044235515.1 Chitinophagaceae bacterium
TTTTATTATCGATATTGACCACGCCCTCACTGGTAAAGAGCATGGCGTTGCGTCCGTTACGGGTAGGCATTACACAATCGAACATATCCACGCCAAGTGCTATACACTCCAAGAGATTCCACGGGGTACCCACCCCCATCAAATAACGAGGCCGGTCAAGAGGCAGGTGTTCACAAGACCACCCACAGATATCATAAAGCTGGGCTTCGGGCTCGCCCACACTTAATCCTCCTATGGCATACCCACGGGTATCTTTCCCGCAAACATATTCGCAAGAGATCTTACGCAGATCACGATATACGCCGCCTTGTACGATTGGAAATAAGTTTTGTGTATACCCATACGGGTCGGGGGTCTCTGAAAATCGTTTAACACATCGATCGAGCCAACGATGGGTCAGCTCCATGGATCGCTTGGCATAGATATGATCGCTGTCGGCAGGCGGACACTCATCAAAGGCCATCACAATATCGGCCCCGATGGTTCTTTGGATATCCATGACCGACTCAGGCGTAAACAAATGAGCACTGCCATCGATATGAGAACGAAAAGTGACACCCTCTTCGTTGATCTTTCGCGTACCGGAAAGAGAAAATACCTGGTAGCCGCCACTGTCGGTGAGCAAACTTCGATCCCACCCCATAAAACGATGAAGCCCTCCGGCTTGTTGCAAGACCGCCGTGCCGGGGCGTAAGTAGAGATGATAGGTGTTTCCCAAAATAATGGGAGCATTCACATCGCTAAGCAATTGCTGTTGAGTAAGTGCCTTCACCGTGCCGGCGGTTCCCACGGGCATAAAAACAGGGGTGGCAATCTGACCATGATCGGTCGCTAGGGTGCCCGCACGGGCCTTACCCGATGGATCGGTTTTCTCTACTTGAAATTGCAATACAGCCATGAAGCCGCAAGATACAAGTATCTTATTATCTTCGCCCCCATGTTGATGGCAGATTGGAGCACTGTGCTTCTTATTGGTTTTGGCTTGGTGGCCTGTATACAAATTTTTTATTACGGCTTTTTCTTTAGCCGCGTTGCTTTTCACCGCCCTCCCACACGAGAACAATACCGACAACACCCCGTGTCGGTCGTTATCTGCGCCAGGGACGAGGACGAGAACCTGGCCCGTAATCTGCCCGGTGTATTAGTTCAACAATACCCCAGTACCAAAGAAGTGATCGTGATTAACGATAACTCCACCGATGACTCGAAGTACATCTTACAAGAGCTCAAAAAAACATTCAAACATTTACAGGTCGTAGAGCTGCAGCAAGAAGCCAAACTGATCAGTGGTAAAAAATATCCGCTATCCATTGGGATTCGCGAAGCCAAACACGAGATCTTATTGCTAACCGATGCCGACTGTATCCCGGCCAGCGAGCACTGGATGCAAAAGATGCAAGATGCCTACACCGAAGACACCGAGATCGTACTGGGCTATGGAGCCTATCATAAAACGCGCGGATTGCTCAATAAACTGATCCGCTTCGAAACCTTTCATACGGCCCTGCAATATCTATCCTATGCTTTAGCTGGTATTCCCTACATGGGCGTGGGCCGCAATCTCTCGTATCGAAAAGACCTTTTTTTACGCAATAAAGGATTTTCTTCCATCAACCACATTCCAAGTGGAGACGACGATCTCTTTATTAACAAGGTAGCTACCGGAAAAAATACAGCGGTTGTTATCGATGCAGAAGCGATCACTCGCTCGGTGCCCAAGACCACCTGGGGCGGATGGCTACGACAAAAGTCCAGACACTATACCACGGCCAAGTATTATAAGCCCTTGCATTCTTTTTTACTGGGACTTTACTTTTTTTCACAGTTCTCGTTTTATCCTTTGCTGGTGGCAGCTTTCTTTCTTTGTCCCTGGCCTTATGTTGCCGCCGTGGCGGGCATAAAACTAGTGTGGCAAGCGATCGTATTGTACCGGGCCATGCGTAAACTCGACGAAAAAGATCTCTGGCCTTGGTTTTTGCTATTAGATATGTGGATGTTCTTTTACTATCTGATCTTCTTTCCGGCTTTGTGGAGAAGACCGGCTAAAAGCTGGAGTTGAACCATGACCTCACTTTCACACCCCTCTTCTGCTGGAATGGCGCTAATCGAAAAATACTTCAGCGACTTTACGCCCGTGCAGCGTCAGCAGCTTCAACGCCTGGAATCTCTTTATCGCGAATGGAACGAAAAGATCAATGTGATCTCCCGAAAAGATATTGATGCCTTATACGAAAAACACGTCCTGCACTCGCTTAGCATTGCAGCAATATTCTCTTTTGCAGCAGGCAGCTCGGTACTCGATCTAGGTACCGGTGGCGGCTTTCCGGGTATTCCCCTGGCGATCTATTTTCCAGCGGTGCGTTTTCACCTGGTAGATAGTATCGCAAAAAAACTAAAGGTCGTAGAGGCCATCGCTGAGCAACTGGGGCTACAAAATGTAACGGTACAGCACACGCGTGTAGAAGAAATAAAAGGGAAACAGGTCGATTATGTAGTATCTCGTGCCGTAGCGCCGCTCGGCGACCTATGGCGTTGGTCTAAACCCCTATTGCGTACCCGCTCTTCGGTGGAAGGCAATAATGCACCGACCGGATTGATCTGTCTTAAGGGAGGCGATCTGGCCGCCGAGATCCAACAAAGCGGTACGAGACCGCATTCGGTAGATATTCATACCCTATTCAGAGAAGAATTCTTTCGCGAAAAATACTTGCTATACGTTCAACGTTAATCGACCTGCAAGGGTTTCGACGAAGACCAGTCCAACTTCAGCACATTGTTCTTGCGATCGATATCGGCCATCCGTTGCGAAGGATCGATCTCGATCTGTGAGATCTCAGTCAACTTTCTGGTTGTACTGATCGTGTAGGTAGCATGCGTCCATTTCCAAGCGGGGTAAGTTTTGGGCAAGCGTCCCTTGTCCTCGGGGGCTTTTTGACCAAACATAAGATCGAGCGGAACATAATGGGCCTCACGCGTTCCATCGGTAAAATTCAATTGTAGATCAATGGGCATTGGCATGAGCCCCACTCGCTTGATCCGGACCTGCGTACTGCCATTTTCTTCCCAAACACTGTCTATTGCATAGTCGATGGTCTTAGTTGAATGGATCCAGTAATCTTTGTACCAATCCAATTGCAGACGACTTCTCTTCTCGGCCACACGAATAATATCATTGGCCGTTGGATGGCGAAATTTATACTGGTCATAATAATCCAGTAAGATCTGATCGCGAGTAGCCGCCCCAACAATATACCCTAGCTGCTCCATAAACACCGCCCCCTTTGAGTATACAGCAGTGGAATAGGCTGCATTGGTATTATAATGATCGGCATGTGTAGTAAGGGGCTCCTCCCTACCGCTCTTGGCCAAAGACACATACCCTCTATACGAGCCCGCATGCGCAAACCCGGTATCGGCTGCTAAAAATGCACTCACACGATCTTCGGCATAGGTAGTAAATCCTTCATCCATCCAACCATACAGAGATTCATTGGTAGCCAACATACCTTGATACCAACTGTGCATCCACTCATGCAACCAGGCTCCGGGACCGATCAGTAAGGTAGACATGGGATACTCCATTCCTCCATCGCCCCCGTGAATAAAAGAGTATTGCTTGTATGGGTAACGACCAAAATGCTTTTCTATAAAAGGCAGGGCCTTCTTAGCATCGTCAAGAATTTTTTCCCATTCTGCGGCTTTCACATTGGTGGGCTTATACAAAAGATGTAGGGTCAGTTCGCTTTGCGCCAACCCGCCATTGCGCGCCGCGGGAATACTATCTCGCACTTTGACGGCACGATGCACGTACTCCGGATCGGCCGCCCACATAAAATCGTGCACCTGCGGAGCATAAAAATGCCAGGTCAACTGATCGCCCGCCGGTCTGCTGACCACTGAACCGGGCTTTTCGTAACCATGTCCGATCTGCTGCGGGTTTTGCAAATAACCCGTGCCGCCCAATATATAATTCTTATCGATGGTAATACGAACATCATAATTACCCCAAACGCCATAGAACTCGCGGCCCACGTACGGATTGGGATGCCATCCATCCTGGTCATAGGCGCAAAGTTTGGGATACCACTGGCTCATTGAGTAACGCACTTTAGTGGTGGGATTATCACGACCACTTCGTCTGATCTGCAAGGGAACCTGCCCCTCAAAGGCCAGCTCAAGCATTACTTTCGATTTGGGCAAAATGGGCTTGTCGAGCGTTACTTCCAAGATCGTTTCGTGCGTTTGTGATTGTTGTGGACGACCGTTCATCTTAACCCACAGTACTTTTTGTTCGCCATACTCCTCGGGTTTTAATTGGACGATCCTGTCCTTGACCCGACCATCCCAGTCTTGCCCACGCCCGATCTGTATTGTCCCTTGGCGACGACTACGGGTATCCATCATACTACCAGGACGAAAGGCATTAAAATAAAGATGATAATAAAGTTTATCGAGTGTGTCGGGCGAATTGTTCCAATACTCCAGCTGTTGGGTACCGCTAAAGCGATTGGTTTGTACATTCATTGTTACGTCCATTTTGTACTGCACCCGCTGCTGCCAGCTGTTGCTTTGTGCCAGCAAAGCGCTGGTCAACACGGTAAAGAGCATCATGGTTAAAATGATGGGTCGCATAGCGTTTCATTTAATAGGTCAAGGGAGACCGCCCACTACCAGCACGATCTCTCCTTTTACTTTTTTATTGGTAAAATGTGTATGACAGTCACGAAGGGTTCCCCGAAATTGTTCTTCGAACAGTTTGGTCAGCTCCCGGCTGACACTACAAGATCGGTCTTCTCCAAAGACGGTGCAAAATTCTTCCAGTGTCTTGCATAAGCGCTGGGGCGATTCATAGAAGATCATCGTGCGCTCTTCGGTAGCCAATTGCTTCAAGAGGGTTTGTCGGCCTTTTTTCAAGGGCAAGAATCCCTCAAAACAAAATCGGTTGCTGGGCAGTCCGCTATTGACCAAGGCAGGGACAAAGGCCGTGGCACCGGGCAAGGTCTCTACTGCCAACCCCTCTCGAATACAAGCCCTGATGAGTAAAAAAGCAGGATCGGAAATTCCAGGCGTACCGGCATCAGTTACCAGCGCCATCCTCGTTCCCGCAGCCAGTTGCTGCAAGAGCTGGGGCACCAATTTATGTTCATTATGCTGATGATAGGCCGTTACAGGACGCTGGATAGAATACTGCTTTAACAAGACAGCGGTAGTGCGCGTATCCTCCGCTAAAATAAGGTCGACTTTGCGCAACACATCGAGTGCGCGCAGGGTGATATCCTTTAAATTACCAATGGGAGTAGGCACAATGTACAGCGCAGCAGGAGGACGACTCTCATCGGCACTCGTGCCCAGCTCAGTAGTTATATCGGCCGTCGCTTTGTGCACCTAATAAAGTATTTAACAGACGAAAGATCAGGCCGGGCGGCAACTTAGCTCAAAATATTCCATAACAGGATTTGCCAGTAATTTTTCGGCCGCCGTACGAGCCATTTGCGTGGCCTGATCGGGCGATTCAGCAGCTACCAGCACCGTGATATTTTTTCCGACCCGTACATCCTGTATGGCAGAAAGTCCAAGATTTTCCAGCCCCCCCAATACGGCTTTTCCCTGTGGATCGAGCAACTCCTTCAAAGGCATCACTTTGATCTCTACAATGTAGGTCATGCAAGTTTGTTTTTAAAAAGCAAAGATAAGAGAACATAGAGGACGATAATTAGCGGCAGGGCCAGCCACTGCAGCACTAAAAACATGGGAACCGAAACGATGATCAGCAGGTATCGGGGTTGGTTCTCGCCCCAAGAAAAAGAAGAAAATTTGAACGAAAGCAGGGGGATTCGAGAGACCATCAGCAAAGAAAGCATCACTATGATCGCATACAGGAAATAGGCATTTTGCAAGATTAAGAGATAGGCATTTTGCAAGATCAAGATAAACTTACCTATTTGTTCATTCCAATAGATCAGTGACAGCGAAGAAATAAAATCTATTTGCACATTCCAATAGATCAGTGGCAGCGAAGCAATAAAGATACCCGCCGCAGGAACCGGAAGGCCACTGAACGAGCTCGATACGCTCTTCTCGATATTAAACCGAGCCAGTCGCCAGGCCGCCGCCAACGGAATAAAAAATGCAGGCCATAGCAAGATCGAACTAAGCTCCATGCCATCGGGTTGCTGTGCCCAGGCAAGACGCAAAAAATGAAAAAGCAGCAAGGCAGGAGCCACTCCAAAACTGACCAGATCGGCCAGCGAATCGAGTTGTTTGCCCATCGCCGAATCGGCCTGAAGAGCTCTTGCTAAAAATCCGTCTAAAAAATCAACCAGGGCCGATAGACCAATAAAAAGAGAGACCATCCAGATCTTTTCTGGAATATCAACATATAGTTGTCCGTCGGGTCGGGTCATTACGATCAGATCTGACTGCAAGCCGCTAACGATCGCCATACAGCCAAAGAATAAATTGAGCAGCGTAAAAAAATTAGGGAGTTGCTTAGTCATGCGTTATTTTTTCATCAAGGCCTCAATATCGTCGGCCGAAATGGGAATATTTTTCATCAGATCCTTATTTCCATTGCGGGTAATCCAAACATTGTTCTCGATTCGAACGCCCATTTGCTCTTCTTCGATATAAATTCCCGGCTCGATGGTAAAGACCATCCCGGCTTTAATGGGTTCGGTCTTGGTACCCAAATCGTGCACATCAATTCCAAGGTGATGGGAGATACCATGATAGAGATACTTACGATAGGCCCTGTTTTGCGGATCCTCGTTCTTGACATCCGATTTCCGCAGCAAGCCCAGTTTCAGGAATTGTTGCGTGGCTTCCTCTCCTACTTTGTCGGTGTAATCCACAATGGTAATACCCGGACGCAGAATACTTTTGGCATAGTTATGAACATGAAGACAGGCATTGTAGATACTCCGTTGCCGTTTGCTAAATTTTCCGCTTACGGGTACCGTTCTGGTCAGATCGGCACAGTATCCGCCGTACTCTGCACCAAAATCCATTAGCAAGAGTTCGCCGGCCAAACAAGGTTGATTATTTGAAACATAATGCAGGGTGCGAGCTCTGTCGCCACTGGCAATGATACTTCCATAGGCGGGTCCGGTAGCGCGCTGACTCAAAAAGGAATGCCATATCTCGGCCTCGATCTCGTATTCCATTACACCAGGTCTGATAAAAGAGAGCAGACGACGAAAGGTGGTATTGGTAATATCGATAGCCTGTTGGATCACTGCTACCTCTTCAGAAGTCTTTAGGGCGCGCAGCAGGTTCATGATCCGAGCAGCGCGGTAATATTGGTGCAGGGGATAACGCGCTTGCATCTCATCGATAAAGCGATATTCGCTGGTGCGCAGCCAACTCGACTTTCGGTCGTTCTCGTTGCTGTCCAGACAAATGGTATCAGCCAAATGGACCCAGGCAGGCAAGAGCGACTCCAATTGATCGAGCCAGATGATGGTATCGATCCCACTAATGGCCTGGGCTTCGGCCACCCGAAGACGTTTGCCATCCCATTTTTCTTTGAGCTCATTGGGACGAACCAGCACCAAGACTTCGCGATAGCGTTTATCCGGATGATCGGGAAAGAGGATCACCATGCTATCTTCTTGCTCAATACCACTTAGCCAATAGAGGTCGCTATTCTGCTTGAAACCATGCAGGGCGTCACCGTTAGCGG
>JBIIHS010000074.1:0-7631 GCA_044235515.1 Chitinophagaceae bacterium
ATCGAACAGTATGGGCAAGCCGATATTGTGCATTTTACGAATCCTGAGATCGCCAAAGCGCAGTTTCAGCAGGGGTATGCTCATTTTGTTTTGCAACAATTCAAAGAGGCTAGGATATTTTTTAATTCCGTTCGGTCCCTGGCAGATGATCCGCATAGGCCCGATGCGACCTACTACTATGGTCTACTCTTGGTCAAGGAGCGAAATTGGGAAGAAGCGTTACTACAAATGCGACTGGTAGAGACAGACCCCACCTACGCTCCCTATGTGTCTTATCATATTGCCCGGCTCTTGTTCAGTTTGGGAAAAAGTCAAGAAGCGATCCTCTATGCACAATCTGTGCTGGAGCGATCTCCCCAGCCATATTATCAGAAAGAGTTAAGGCAGTTGTTGGGACAGATCTATTTTTCGCAAGAAAATTACCAGCAAGCCCTGGAATATCTTAATGCATTTGCCCGGCAAGCGGAATCATTATCAAGAGACGATATATACCAGATCGGGTATAGTCAATTGAAAACGGGTCAATGGGAATTGGCTGCACAGCGTTTTCGACAGCTCAGTGCAGAACGAGACTCTCTGGGTCAGCATGCTCTATTCTTGTTGGGTGATGTCTATCTGAAGCAAGGAGATCTTGCTGCGGCCCGCAGTGCTTTCTTATATTGCTCTACCAACAGCGTGAACTCGCAGCAGCGCGAAGCAGCTCGTTTTTTGCATGCTAAGCTTTCTTATCAGCTTGGTTTTTTTGATGAGGCCCTCACTGGGCTCAGATCCTTTATGGCCACCTATCCGAGCTCGTCCTATTTGACAGAGGCAAAAGAATTACAACTTGCTGTTCTCGCGGCCACCAGTAATTACAAAGACGCCTTGGTAATGCTCGATCAGTTGATGCTTCCTTCCGAACCGGCTCGTCGTCTTTTTGCTCCGGTTTTATTTGGTCGTGCCGCCGAGTTGATCAATGACGGTGAATGGGTAAAGGCAGAGCCGTTGATAGATCGTGCGTTAGCGGACCCTTTTAATCAATCCATAGTGGGGTATTTGTTTTTTTGGAAGGGCGAATTGGCCTTTCGAGGAGAGCGCTATCAAGAATCTATCGATTACTTACAGCAATACCTTCAAAAGGGATCTCCCACTTGGGGAGAGGTGCGTCCCCAGCATGCCCGCTATAGTTTGGCGTACGCCTATTTGCGACTTGCCCGCTACGATCAGGCGCTCCCTTTGTTTCAGGCCGTCTCGGGTAAAGTGGAATCAACGGCCAGCCCCCTGGTCCAAGATGCTGTTGTAAGAGAGGCCGACTGTTTGCTAATGCTGAAACGGTACGGACAAGCTACCGCTGCCTACAAAAAGGTGATCGACTTTGGATGGAAAGAGGCTGATTATGCTTTGTTTCAGCAGGCTACGATCGCCGGTATCAAAACGCCTGCAGAAAAGATTAAATTACTCTCGCTTTTTGAGAATGCGTATCCCGGTTCTCCGCTATTGACGGCCAGTTGGATGGCACTGGCCGATACGTACATGGAAGACGAACAGTTCAATCAGGCTAAGCCTTTTTTAGAGAAGATCATTGCCAAGGAAAAAAGTGCACAGCTACTGCCGCAAGCCTATTTTAAATTGGGAATAGCACATTACAATAGTGACAACAACACGGCGGCGCGAAACCAGTTCAATTATATCCTCGATCATTTTGCCAACAGCGAAGAGGCGGCCGATGCCTTGGAGAACCTTAAGGCGATCTATCTTGAAGAGGGTCGTTCTGCCGATTTCATATCGTATGTAAAAGGAAAAGGGTTATCGATCAGTGCTACCGCAGAAGATTCACTTCTTTTTTCAGCCGCCGAGCAGTTATTTAATAAGTCATCCTTTGATGAGGCTGCCCAGGCCCTGCAACAATATCTAGTGGAGGTGCCTGCGCCCGCTTTTTCGCTCGATGCCTATGCCATGCTAGCCACTATTGCCTCGCAAAAAAAAGAATACGAAAAGGCCATTACTTATTATGACAGTGTGTTGAAGGTAGCGCCGAATCGTTATGCCGAAGAGGCCTCTTTACAAGCTGCCCGTATCAGCTATTTTGAACAAAAAAAATATGTCGATGCTGTCCGCTATTATGGTCAGTTGTATGAGTTGACCGGGCTTTCCTCTAGCAAGCTAGAGGCCTTGAGAGGTTTATTACGGGCCCATTACCTATTGGGACAACTGGAGGAAGCTTCTTTGCGAGGGGCTGCGCTTTTGAACGAGAAGGGAGTAAGCCAAGATGATAAAGCACTCGTTGCATTGGTGGCTGCCAAGAAGTATAGTCAGCAGGGTAGGGAAGAAGAAGCGCAATTCAATCTTCGCCAAGTGATCTCGCTTAACAAGGCGTCTTTAGCGGCCGAGGCTCGCTACGAGCTGGCCAGTTCTTTATTTCGTAAACAACAGTTCAAGGCGGCTGAAAAAGCGGCCTTTGAAACCATCAATAAATCGGGTTCTTACGAAGACTGGGTCACGCGTGCGTATTTGCTTTTAGGGGATATTTATTTTGCTCAGTCCGATTATTTCAATGCAAAGGCTACCTATCAAAGTGTCAAGGATAATGCCAGCAGTGAAGAGTTTAGAAAACAGGCAGCGGAAGGGGTAGAGAAAGTCGAAAGAGCCGAAGCCGACAAGCCTTCATCCTCCACCAAATCAAACAAATGAAACGCTGCTATTATATTCTTGTTTTTTTCTTCTTGCTGATCGGTGCATCCTCTATTGCATTGGCCCAGACCGATACGCTTCCTGCTACAGGCGTTACGATCGTTTCCAGTTTTCGTCCTACGTTGAAGCAAGCTCCCAAGATCCATTTTTCTGCCGCTGCCTTGACGGTCGATACCACTCGCCCTGTCTTACCTTATGTAGTTCCGCATCGACAATTAACGCTCGATAACTCGGTGCGTTCCGTCCAGCCGCAGGCCTATGCAATCGATACCGCCCAACCTTTTTCGAATCGATCTTTTATAAAGCTGGGCTATGGAAATTTGCGTAGTCCTTATGTTCGAGGCGGGATCAATATCGGTAATGGGCTAAGCAATGGTCTTTCGATTACGGGGCGCTATTTTTCCCTTACGCAACGACCTGAAAAAAGTGATATGCGCTTTTACCGCCTCACAGAACTAAAGGCCGACGGATATACTCAGT
The DNA here is from genome assembly GCA_044235515.1 of Chitinophagaceae bacterium. GTDB lineage: Bacteria > Bacteroidota > Bacteroidia > Chitinophagales > Chitinophagaceae > JJ008. Next base: position 3,151 of record JBIIHS010000074.1, read on the forward strand.
TAAAAAGAACTCCATTACAACTTTCCTCAGCTATTGGATTCAAAGGCGAGATCGTCAATAATAATTTTTTTTACGATACGAGTCGCGCTCCGCTTTCGTTCCCCAAGGATACTATTCGACAGCAATTTTCACTTCTCTCTGCCCTGCTTCACCTGCGTTCCACGGCTCCGATGGCAAGTGGGATCAGCATTTCTCCGCTTGTTCGATTCTATCGGTTTTTTGATCAGCGAAATAATACCGAGACCACGGTCCAGCTGCAGGCACCGCTTCAAAAGCAAATCGGAGAGAATTGGATGGTGCAAACTAGTTTCTCATTGGGTGCAATTCGCTACGCACATTTGAAATCTCTTGCTCCGACCGGGATGCCCGATACGATCATCTCCAATACGTTGGTGAGTATCACCCCGTCGATTCGATATCAACAAAATAGTTTTCAATTGCAAGCCGGGGTAAGTCCCAGCTGGAGCAACGATCGCTTTGCTGTCTTACCTCAATTGGCGCTCTCGCATCGCTTGCCTTCGAATAAAGCCAGTCTGCTGTTGGGGTGGAATGGAAGCTGGGTTCAAAATAGCTATCGCGAGCTCTCGACCCTCAACCCTTGGATTTGGGCACCTTCCGCTTTGCGAAACAGTATCCTTACGGAACGTTATGTCGGTGTAAAAGGGCAGGTGAATGCCCGTTTACAATATGAACTTCGTGCTTCGTATAACTCCATGACCGATCAGCCCCTGTTCTTGCAGGATACGAATCGTGCTCCCTCGAATGGTTTTTTGGTCGTCTACGAGGATAAGCTCGATCAAATACAGTTCAACGCAAACCTACATTATCAGGTGGGTGAGCATTTTCGCCTTTCCTCGCGGTTTGTTTTGAATCATTTTTTCAAACTCCAATCACAAGCCGCCCCCTGGGGACTTTTACCCCTGGAATGGGAAACTTCTTTGCGAGTTGCCATTACGGACGAACTCTGGTTGCAATCCGGGCTGGTCTTGTTCAGGGGGGGGCAGTCGATCGACACCTATAAAGAGGGTACAAGAGCAAAAGGGGCTGCCGATCTGAATGCAGCGCTTAGTTTTCGTCTGAGTCGTTCTCTTCAATTATGGGCGCAGTTCAATAATCTTTTTGATCAGCCCTACCAGCGCTGGGGACGAAATCCCGTCTTTGGTTTCAATTGTAACGGCGGCATCGTATTTTCGTTCAACGAAAAAAAGAACCCTTGAACGCATTACTAAAAGAGTACCTGCTGGCCAACCAATCGCTTCCTCTTGCCGGTATCGGTGTTATTTACAGTCAACGCGAGTCTGCTCATTTTGCGGTAGGCGAAAGACAATTTCTGCCGCCGCGTATTGTCCATACTTTTCGAAACGAACCGGTAGATGCTATTGGAGATATGGTCGATTGGCTATCGGCCAGAATGGGGTTGGAACCAGCCGATGTGATCACCCGGTACAAACTATTCTGTCAGGAGCTCTCCCAATCGCTTTCTACCGAGACTAGTGTCACCTGGAAGGGCTGGGGGCACTGGCAAAAGGATGAGCATGGCGTTTTGCAGTTTTTTACGGAGCAAACGGTCGTCCAAGATCAACCTGTTCAGGCAACAAAAATTATTCGGGAGAATTCAACTCATTCTTTGCGAGTGGGAGAGGAGAGCCGAAGTTCGGTAGAGATGGCTGAGCGACTTCAGCAAAAAAAATCTCAATTCTCTTACGAAAAACTGATTACCTGGTCTTGGTTGCTGCTAGCCATTGGCTGGTTTGGCTGGCTGGTCTATGTGCGTTCATTTAACTCCGATTCATTTGCTAATCCTGCCGTTATCAAGTCGGTCAATGCCCCTAAATCTTACCAGGAGTTTTGAGTGATGTAGTACACTATACATCGTGCCCTGCCTGTGGTAGTAAGGAGTTTTACCCCGTTATGGAAGTGACTGATCATTCCGTTACGAAAGAACTATTCTCGCTATTGGAATGCAAGGAATGTCAATTACGCTTTACGCAGGATGTGCCCAATCCACAGTCAATTATTCGGTACTATCAGTTTGAACAATACATTTCTCACACCAACACCAAGAAAGGAGGTATTAATAAGTTATATCAATGGGTGCGAACCTTTACGTTGCATCAAAAAAGACGCTTGATTGAAAAGCAAAGCGGATTATCAAGCGGTAACTTATTAGAAATCGGGGCCGGTACCGGGGCCTTTGCGGCTACGATGCAGCGTGCTGGCTGGCAGGTAACGGCCTTGGAGCCCGATGCAGGAGCCCGGCAAATTGCCAAGGAACAATTTGGCGTACAGGTTTCGGACAGCAGTAGATTTTATGAACTTCCTCTTGGGCAATATGATGTGATAACCCTTTGGCATGTCTTAGAACACATGCATGATCTGCGGCAAGTATTGGGACATTTGCGAACCTTACTAAAGCCCGGGGGCAAGCTTTTTATAGCGGTACCCAACTATACGTCTTACGATGCGCATGTCTATACTTCGTATTGGGCGGCCTATGATGTGCCCCGTCATCTGTATCATTTTTCTCCCCGGGCCATGCGCAATTTGCTCTCGGCCCATCAACTGGTACTGACCGATACAATGCCCATGTGGTTCGATAGTTTTTATGTTTCCTTACTGAGCACCTCTTATCAAAAGGGAAAGACGAATTACCTTAACGGCCTTTTTACCGGACTGCTATCCACGATCAAAACTTTGGGAGATACAGAGCGAAGCAGTTCGCTGATCTACATTTGTCGTCAATGGCCCAGTTGAATCTGAAAAAGTAAGGGCCAGTATTTTCCGGTTACGTACCATTTTTTTTGCTCACTGTCGTACGCTATGCCATTCGGGACCTCTGAATTTGGGTACTGTTGTTTGCATCGCTCCCACAAGGGAGATAGGTCGTATTTGGCGACGATGACTCCAGTAGTGGCATCTATCTTTAGGACGTAGGGATAGGTATATTGGTTGGCGTAGACATAGCCATCCACATACTCCAGTTCATTCAAGTTATAGCTGGGGCTCCCATTCTCTGTCACCGTTTGAACTTTTCGCAAGGTCATGGTCCGCGGATCATAAAAGAAAAGATCCCCACTTCCATTGGTCAAGATCAGATCCGTGCCATTATTTGTTAGGCCCCATCCCTCTTTATCGATTTCAAAAGAGCGTATCTTCTTAAAGTTCAGGTCGTAGACAAAGATCTTTTTTTCTTTCCAGGTAAGTTGGTAAAGGGTGTCGTTCAAAATGGTGATGCCTTCTCCAAAATACATTTTATCGAGACCTGCGCGCTGTAGCGATCGTCCCGTACTCAATTCGGTTTTCAGTAAGGCAGAGGCGCCATACTGGCCTGTTCCTTCATACAGTTGGCCCTTATAAATGATCAGTCCTTGTGTATACGATCCCGTATCATGCGGAAAGGTCGCTACTACATCGAACCCAGGAGTAGGGACCGTTCGAACGGGGGTATCAGTCTTGGTATTTTTATCTCCTTGCTCGCAGGCCGCTATCAAGACCCATAGCAGGGTCCATTTCCAAGATTGTCTTAATTGAAAGGCTGTAAACATCGTGTACTTGTTATGACTATAAAGGTAGCTCAGAAAAGTAGCCTTACCCAACGGGGGCAAAAAAATTAGGTGTATGGTATCAAAATAATGCAAGGGGCATGCAGCATTCTTGATCAGGTAATTGCCTACCAAACGTTCAAACTGGTCGCAACCAAATAAACTGGCAATGTAAAAGGGCTCCTTTCCAGGAGCCCTTCTCTTTATCATTTATATTTTTTCTATACGCCTATACAGGTAGATTGTATGCTTACAGGTGAATCGCTTCCCCGTAAGCTACTTCGATCGCATCCTTGATGCTCTCACTGATGGTGGGGTGTGGGTGTATTGCATTTAACACCTCGTGGTACGTGGTTTCCAATTTGCGGGCGGTTACGGTCTCTGCTATAAGCTCCGTTACATTGTAGCCGATCATATGGGTTCCCAGCCATTCGCCATATTTCGCATCGAAGATCACTTTTACAAAGCCTTCGGTATGACCGGCGGCAGAGGCTTTTCCGCTGGCGCTGAGCGGGAATTTACCCACTTTGATCTCATAGCCGGCATCTTTGGCTTGCTTTTCGGTATAACCAACCGATGCGATCTCGGGAATGCAATACGTACAACCGGGCACATTGTTATAATCAATGGGCTCGGGTAAGTGATGATATTTCTTTTCGTTGTAGGCGATCGCTTCCGCACATAAGATCGCTTCTTTGCTCGCCACGTGGGCCAAGGCCTGGCCCGGTGAGCAGTCGCCGATCGCATAGATACCTGCAATATTGCTTTGTCCGTATTTATCGACCGTAATCTTTCCTTTCTCTGTCTTGATGCCTAACTCTTCGAGACCGATGCCCTCTATGTTCGCTGCTACACCTACGGCACTCAGTAGAATATCGGCTTCGAGAAGGGTCTCTCCGGCCGTTGATTTGACCGTGGCTTTTACACCTGGTCCGCTGG